>JAYUQE010000422.1:0-8576 GCA_043756905.1 Burkholderiales bacterium
ATTCTGGTCAACGCCGCGGGCATCAACCTGCGTCAACCCTTCGCAGACGTCACGCCCGAAAGCTGGAACCAGCAACTGGCCTTGCACCTGGGCGCGCCATTTTTCCTCACCCAAGCACTGGCCCCCGGCATGGCCGCGCGCGGCGCCGGCCGCATCATCAACATCGCTTCATTGCAATCGACGCGGGCGTTTGCGAACGGCGCGCCTTATGGCGCAGGCAAGGGCGGCGTGGTGCAACTCACACGCGCCATCGCCCAGGCCTGGTCGGCACAGGGCATCACCTGCAACGCCATCGGCCCCGGCTTCTTTCCCACCGACCTCACCGCCCCGGTGTTTGCCGACCCGGCACTCGCGGCCCTGCACGCCGGGCGCACGGCCATCGGCCGCAACGGTGCGTTGAACGATCTGTTCGGCGCCACGGTTTTCCTGGCCAGTGCGGCCAGCGCCTACATCACCGGCCAAACGCTGATGGTCGACGGCGGGTATACCGCTTTGTAGAAAGTCATCTGAACATGCAAGCCCTGGTCTACACCACCCCGAATGAAGTGAATTTGCAAGATCGGCCTGAGCCCAGCATGGGCGCCGAAGACGTGCTGCTGCGCATTGACGCCGCCGGCATTTGCGGCTCCGACATGCACGCCTACCACGGCCACGACCCGCGGCGCAAACCCGGCCTGGTGCTGGGCCATGAGTTCGCGGCCACGGTGCTTGAATCAGGTTCAGCGCTCTGGCAACCCGGCCAGCGCGTCACCGGCAACCCGTTGATCACCTGCGGCCGCTGCGACTACTGCCTGCAAGACCGCGACAACCTGTGCGCCCACCGCAGCATGGTGGGCATGACGCGCCCTGGCGCGTTTGCGCAGCGCATAAGCATCCCCGCTGCGTGCCTGATCGCCCTGCCCGATAGCCTGAGCGCGCTGGCCGGCGCCCTTACCGAGCCGGCTGCCACGGCGATGCACGCGCTTAACCTTTCCATGCGTGCGCTGGTGCGCCCCTTGCCCGAATGCCGCGTGCTGGTGCAGGGCGGCGGCGCCATCGGCATGCTGGCCGCGCTGCTGCTGCGGCACCACGGTGTGGCCGAATTGCAGGTGGCTGAAACGAACCCCTTGCGCCGCGCGTCGCTGGAGCAGCACGCACGCTGCGCCGTGTTTGACCCGCGCAGCGCCACGCCGGCCGATAGCAGCTTTGACTACGTGATCGACGCCGTGGGCAGCGCCATCACGCGCCAATCCGCCATGGCCGCGGTGAAGCCCGGCGGCGTGGTGATGCACATCGGCTTGCAAGACTGGGCGAGCGAGATCGACATGCGCAAACTCACGCTGGCCGAGATCACCCTGCTGGGCACCTACACCTACACCCAGGCCGACATGCGCGCCACCGTGGCCCTGTTGGCGCGCGGTGCGTTTGGCGATTTGTCGTGGGTGCTGGCTCGCCCGCTGGCCGAAGGCGCGGCGGCGTTTGCCGACTTGCATGCCGGGCGCACCGCGGCGGCCAAGGTGGTGTTGCTGCCGCATTGAACAGCGCCCGGCCCTGACATGGGCGGATACTGAACCTTATCGCGACCCTCAGGAGCCGTCATGCCCGCTGAACCATTCGACGCCATCATCGTCGGCGCCGGCCAGGCCGGCCCCGCCATCGCGGCGCGGTGCAGTCAAGAAGGCCTGCGCACGGCGGTGATCGAACGCGGCCACTTTGGCGGCACGTGCGTCAACGTGGGCTGCGTGCCCACCAAAACGCTGGTAGCCAGCGCGCGTGCCATGCACCAGGCGCGGCGCGGCAGCGAGTTTGGTTTTTCAAGCGGCGACATTCGCGTTGACATGGCCCGCGTCATGGCACGCAAGAACGGCATCGTGCGCCATTCGCGCGAAGGAGTGGAAACCTGGATGCGCGGGCTCAAGCACACCGAAACCATCGTTGGCCAGGCGCGTTTCGTTGCCCCTGCCACGATCGAGTTGGCCGCTCGCCAGTTAACCGCGCCGCGCATTTTTCTCAACGTCGGCGCCCGTTCGGTGCGCCCTGAACTGCCCGGCATCGACACTGTGCCCACGCTGGACAACGTGTCGATCATGGAACTGACCGAAGTGCCCGAACACTTGGTCATCGTCGGCGGCAGCTACATCGGGCTGGAGTTCGCGCAGATGATGCGCCGCTTCGGCGCCGGGGTCACGGTGGTGGAGCGCGCGGCGCGCTTGCTGCCGCGCGAAGACGACGACGTGTCGGACGGCATCCGCTCGATTCTTGAAAACGAAGGCATTCGCTTTGCCATGGGCTCGGAGTGCATTGCCCTGCAACGCGACGGTGCGCGCATCACTGTTGGCGCGGCCTGCGCACAGGAGCAGATGCCCATCAGCGGCAGCCATGTGCTGTTGGCCGTGGGCCGGCGGCCCAACACCGATGGCTTGGGGCTTGACGCCGCCGGCATTCACACCGACGAGCGCGGTTTCATCGTGGTGGACGACCAGTGCCGCAGCAGCGCAGAAGGGGTGTGGGCGGTGGGCGACTGCAATGGCCGCGGCGCCTTCACCCACACGTCGTGGAACGACCATGAAATCGTCGTCGCCAACCTGTTCGACCACGACGCGCGCCGCATCAGCCAGCGCATCCCCTGCTACGCACTGTTCATCGACCCGGCACTCGGCCGCATAGGGATGACCGAGACCGAAGCGCGCGCCGGCGGCGCCAGGCTGCTGCGCGCCAAGATGCCGATGCAGCGCGTGGGCCGCGCCCGCGAAGCCGGCGAGACGCAGGGCTTCATGAAGGTGCTGGTGGATGCCGACAGCCAGCGCCTGCTCGGCGCGGCGATCCTCGGCCTGAACGGCGACGAAGTGATTCATTCGTTGCTCGACGTGATGGCCGCCGGCCAGCCCTACACCGCCATTTCACGCACCATGCACATCCACCCGACGGTGTCGGAACTGGTGCCAACCTTGCTGCAACAGTTGCGGCCGGTGGCGGGCAACGACACGGTCATCGCCAAGACCAACGACGAGGACAAGCCATGACCCAAGCACCCACCCAGCGTGACATGGCCGTCAACGGCATCACCTTGCACATCACCGAACAAGGCAGCGGCCCGCTGGTGCTGCTGTGCCATGGCTGGCCCGAGTTGGCGCACTCATGGCGCCACCAGATACCGGCGCTGGCGCAAGCCGGCTACCACGTGGTGGCGCCCGACATGCGCGGTTATGGCGGCAGCTCGGTGCCCCACGACATTGCGGCGTATGCGATCACCGACCTGGTGGGCGACATGGTGGCCTTGGTGGCCGCACTGGGGCAAACCAAGGCCGCCATCATTGGCCACGACTGGGGCGCCAACGTGGCCTGGAACGCGGCGCTGATGCGCCCCAACCTGTTTACCGCCGTCGCCGCCCTGAGCGTGCCGCACCGCCCGCGCAACCCTGCCGCAGCGCCGCTGACGATGCTGCGCGCGGCCGGTATGGAGAACTTCTATTGGTTCTATTTCAACCGCGAAGGCGTGGCCGAGGCCGAGTTCGAGCGTGACATCGAAGCCGCCGTGCGCAAGGTGTTGTTCTCGGGCTCGGGTGACGCCCCGCCAGGCACCGGCTCACTGAATGTGCCGGCCGGTGAAGGGTTTCTGGATCGCGTTCATGACCCCGCTGAGCTGCCCGCGTGGCTGAGCGCAAACGACGTGGCGGTGTATGCCGCCGCTTTCCGCCGCAACGGCCTGCGCGGCCCGTTCAACTGGTATCGCAACATCGACCGCAACTGGGCGCTACTGGCGCCGTTCCAGGGGGCCCTGATCACGCCGCCTGCGCTGTTCATCGCCGGCACGCGCGATGGCGTGATCGCCTCGCCCATCGGGCGTGGCGCGCTGGAAACACTGGCCAGCAGCGTGCCGAACCTGCGCGACAAGGTGCTCATTGCGGGTGGCGGGCATTGGATCCAGCAGGAGCGGCCGGTTGAAGTGAATGCGGCGCTGCTGCGCTTTCTGGCGGCGGACTATCCGGCTTGAAAGGTGGCCGGCGCCCAGTTGCCAACACCAAACCACATCACCAAGCCACATCACCAAACCACGTCACCAAACCACGTCACCCACGGGGCTCACCCCGGCCGCGACAAGGTCTGTACATAGTCGTGGTGCGCGGTGTGAATGGTGGACACGCGGTATTCCACCGGCTTGTCGCCGAAGGTCAAGGCGGTGCGGCGCAAACGCAGCACCGGGGCTCCCAAGGCCAACCCCAGCACCCGCGCCGCAGCCCGGTCAGCCGCCACGGCGCGGGCACGTTCCAGCGCGCGCACGACGGTGATGGCGAACGCTGACTGGTAGAGCTGGTAGATGGTGCCGGGGCGTTCGCGCACACGCTTTTCGGTCAGGCCCTTGAACAGCAGCACCGGCAGCACCAGCACATCGTGCACCACGGCCTGGCCTTGCAGCAGCAGGCGGTTTTCAATCTGGAACACAGCGTCGCCGGCGCGAAGGCCCAGCGCTGCGGCGGCTTCCTCGTCGGCGCGAACGCGCTCGAACGACAGCAGTTCCACCGTGGGCGCCTGGCGCAGGCCGTCAGAGCGTTCGACGTGAAAGAACTGGAACAGGAACCGGTCTTCGCTGTGCGTGGCCACGAAGGTGCCGCGGCCCTGGCGGCGCACCACGATGTGTTCAGCCACCAACTCATCCACCGCGCGGCGCACGGTGCCCACTGACACGCCCATGTCGGCGCCGAGAGCCGTCTCGCTCGGCAGCGCCTGGCCCGGCGCCAGCAAGCCCTGCTCGATGCTGCCCAGCAAAGCGCGCTTGACGGCCCGGTACAGCGGCATGCCCGCGGCCTCGGGCGTGATGGGGGCGAACAAATTGGGTTCGGGCATGGTCGGATTTTGAAGGCAAAGCAGCCTGACAACCAGGTCATATGGATGACCTGATTGACACCGGCGCTTCAATCCAGCGACGATCGCGCCTGGCTGCCGGCATCCAGGCAAATCAGGAGTTCCAAGCGATGATTCATTTTGTTTTGCACGACGCCCACGACACCGTGGCCGTGGTGGTGGTGGAAGGGGTACAGGCCGGCATGGCCATGACCGGCTGGATCATGGACGAAGACCGCACCATCAATGTTCAGGCCAAGCAGGACATTCCCATCGGCCACAAGGTGGCGCTGAAAGACATGGCGCCGGGCGACACCGTCATCAAGTACGGCATCGACATGGGCAAGGTCGTGGCCCCCATCCAGACCGGGCAGCACGCCCATGTTCACAACATCAAGACCAAGCGCTGGTAGTTGAACCACCCCCGTAGCGGCTTACGCCGCTCCCCCTCAAGGGGGCGCCGCCAGCGGCCGGGCAAAGCCCGATCCGCGGCGTCCACTTGATGATCGTTCCGCCGGAGAACCTGCAATGAGCATCGTTGACAAAACCACCACCTTCCAGGGCTACCGGCGCGAGAACGGCCGCGTGGGCGTGCGCAACCACGTCATCGTCTTGCCGCTCGATGATTTGTCGAACGCCGCGGCCGAGGCCGTGGCGCACAACATCAAGGGCGTGATGGCCATTCCGCACCCCTATGGCCGCTTGCAGTTCGGCGCTGACCTGGACCTGCACTTCCGCACGCTCATCGGCGCGGGCTGCAACCCGAACGTGGCCGCGGTGGTGGTCATCGGCATCGAAGACGGCTGGACGCAAAAGGTGGTGGACGGCATCCAGGCCACCGGCAAGCCCGTGGTGGGCTTTGGCATCGAGCTGCACGGCGACCACGACACCATCATGCGGGCCAGCAAAGCGGCGCGCGAATACGTGCAATGGGCAAGCGAGAAACAGCGCGAAACCTGCGCCATTGAGGAGCTGTGGGTCAGCACCAAGTGCGGTGAAAGCGACACCACCAGCGGCTGCGGCGCCAACCCCACCGTGGGGGATGCGTTTGACAAGCTGCATGCCCTGGGCAGCACGCTGTGCTTCGGCGAAACCACTGAATTGACCGGCGGCGAACACATCGTGGCCGCGCGCTGCGCGACTGACGCGGTGCGGGAACAGTTCATGTTCATGTTCAACCGCTATCAAGACGTGATCAACCGCCACAAGACGAGCGACTTGTCTGACAGCCAGCCCACCAAGGGCAACATCGCCGGCGGGCTGACCACGATTGAAGAGAAGGCGCTGGGCAACATCCAGAAAATCGGCAAGAAGTGCACGGTCGATGGCGTGATCGACAAGGCCGAAATGCCCACCCACCCGGGGCTGTGGTTCATGGATTCGTCATCGGCCGCGGCCGAGATGGTCACGCTGTGCGCGGCGTCGGGCTACGCGGTGCACTTCTTTCCCACCGGCCAGGGCAATGTGATCGGCAACCCGATCGTGCCGGTCATCAAGATCTGCGCCAACCCGCGCACCGTGCGCACGATGAGCGAGCATGTGGATGTGGATGTCACGGGGTTGTTGCAGCGCGAACTCACGCTCGACCAGGCCGGCGACAGCTTGCTTGAAAACATGCTGCGCACCGCCAACGGCCGCCTCACCGCCGCCGAGGCGCTGGGCCACCGCGAATTCGTGCTGACGCGGCTGTACGAGTCGGCGTGAACGGCGTTCACTGAAGAGCCTGTGAACAAATCCAGCACACCCGCTCGGCCGCCCCAGCCGCCGCCGCTCGTCGTTGTACATGCTCGCCATAACCCACGCTATGGCTGTGCTTTGCGCCTAGATCGACACCAGCTGGAGCACCCGCTCTGGCGCGCCGGATTCATTCACAGGCTCTGAAGAGCCCGGCGTGGCGCGCATCGTCATCACTGAATTCATGGACGAGCGCGCCGTGGCGCAACTCGCCGCAGTTCAGGCATCGGCGCCGAGCTGGTTCGCGCCTTCGCCGCGCAGGGCTCGCGTGTGGCGTTCTGCGGCACGCGGCCCGATGGTGGGCGCGAAGTGATGGCCGAAGTGGCCGCGGCCGGTGGCATCGCACCTGTCTACGCCGCCTGCGATGTGCGCGACGTGCCGGCCTACCAGGCGCTGCTGGCGCAAGTGCAGGCCATGCACGGGCCCGTTCACGTGCTCGTGAACAACGCCGGCCGCGACGACCGTCACAGCATGGAAGAGGTGACGCCCGCGTTTTGGGACGAGCGCCTGGCGCTGAACCTGAAGCATTACTTCTTCGCCATCCAGGCCGTGGCGCCGGGCATGGCCGCTGCCGGCGGCGGCAGCATCATCAACATGGGCTCGGTGAGCTGGATGCGCGGCCGGCCCAACCTGGTGGGCTACACCACCGCCAAGGCCGCCGTCCTGGGCCTGACACGCACGCTGGCGCGCGAACTCGGGCCACGAAAC
This sequence comes from Burkholderiales bacterium, assembly GCA_043756905.1. GTDB lineage: Bacteria > Pseudomonadota > Gammaproteobacteria > Burkholderiales > Burkholderiaceae_C > Rubrivivax. Next base: position 7,264 of record JAYUQE010000422.1, read on the forward strand.
ATCCGCGTCAATGCGATCGTGCCGGGCGCCATCGTCACCGCGCGGCAGAACACGTTGCACCGCGACGCCGCGGAGGACCAGGCGTTCCTTGACGCGCAGTGCCTGAAGATCCGCCTCACGCCCGCCCACGTGGCCGGCCCCACGCTGTTTCTGGCTGCGGATAACAGCGCCGGCATGACCTGCCAGCATGTGCTGGTGGATGCCGGCATCGCGCAGCAATCGGTCATCAGCTAGGGCTTAACCAACCCATCAGCAGGATGCTGCATGGCCCCAATCCTTCACCGACTGCAATTTTTGCGAGCGGTGAAACTGCCACCTCAGCACGACCATCGCGCCCGTAAGGGCCGCCCTCATTGATATCATTGCCATCATCTAAATTCCTCTGAACAACACCATGGCCGCAATCACCATCAGAAACCTTGACGACGCTTTCAAGGTACGCCTGCGCCTTCAGGCGGCACGGCACAACCGATCAATGGAAGAAGAAGCGCGCCAGCTCCTGCGCCAAGGGCTTGAAAATCCCTCTATTGACCACGCGGTTCGACTGACCTCGTTGGCGAGTTCCTTGTTTGGCCGAACGCACGGCTTGGAATTGGCGCTGGCGCCGCGTGACGCACCGCGTCCAGCGCCCGATTGGTCCAAATGATCTTGCTTGACACCAACGTCGTCTCGGAATTGATGCGGCCTTCACCCGAGCCTGCGGTGCTGAAGTGGATCAATGAGCAGGCCCCGGCCCACCTCGTGACCTCCACATTGACGGTGGCGGAAATTGGCGCAGGCTTGGCGGTCTTGCCCGATGGCGCCCGAAAAGAAGATCTTCGTTCACGCGCTGCCGCGCTGCTCAGCCAGGGTTTGGGTGAGCGCATCCTGGGCTTCGACCTGCACGCAGCAGCGACCTACGGCGACCTGATTGCCGCACGGCGCGCAATGGGTCGGCCGATGCAGGGCATCGACTTGTTGATTGCTGCCATCGCTCACTCACGCAGCATTGCCGTGGCCACCCGAAATGTGGCTGACTTCGAAGGCTGCGGGCTGGCCCTGGTCAACCCCTGGCTTGCGGCCGATCGGGCCAAGCGCTGACCCGTTGACTGCGTCTAAGAACTTGTCCGTAAATAGAGAGGCCCTGCGCCGGGGTCCCATTGGGCGCAGGCGTAGGAGCAAGGCGCGCCGCGGTGTGGTTCACCGCAAGCGACTTGCGACACCCGCATGTGCCCAATGGGACCCCGGCCCTTCGGGTTGAGGCCAAAGGGCGCGTCTGCGTCGTTGCAAACCAGGGCCTTGGCCACCAGCCAAGGCCCTGGTTCGCGCCTAGC
>JAYUQE010000423.1:0-3139 GCA_043756905.1 Burkholderiales bacterium
CGGCCATGGGGATCACCTCCACCGGCAACGGGAAGCGGCCCAACGTGCGCACGAGCTTGGACTCGTCGGCAATACAAATGAAGGCCCGGGCCAGATCGGCGACGATTTTTTCGCGCGTCAAGGCCGCGCCACCGCCTTTGATCATGTGGCCCTGGTGGTCGATTTCATCGGCGCCGTCAACATACACGTCCAGTTGCTCGACACTGCCGGCATCGACCACCCGCACGCCACGTTCGCGCAAGCGCGCGCTGGAACGCTCGCTGCTGGACACCGCCGCCGCCACCGGCAGCGGCAGTTGGGCCAGCGCGTCGATGAAGTGATCGACCGTCGAGCCCGTGCCCACGCCGATGACGCTGCCGCCCTTCACATGCGCCAGCGCCGCGCGTCCGGCCAGGGCCTTGAGTTCGTCTTGAGTCATGCCGGCCATTATGAACAGCCGCGCCAGTTGCACGGGGCGCGTCAAGGCCGCCAAAGTGCTTGCCACAATGCCGCCATGACCCTGCTGCCCTACGCCCTGGCCCGCCCTTTTCTGTTCGGCCTGGATGCCGAGCGCGCGCACGATCTCACGCTCGATGCGATCGCCCTGGTGCAACACACACCTGCGCTGCGCTGCATCGCCCAGAACCGCATCGACGACCCGGTTGAGCTGGCCGGGCTGCGCTTTGCCAACCGCGTGGGCCTGGCCGCCGGGCTGGACAAGAACGGCCGCTGCATCGACGGCCTGGGCGCCCTGGGCTTTGGCTTCATCGAAGTGGGCACCGTCACGCCGCTGGCCCAACCCGGCAACCCGCGCCCGCGCCTGTTTCGTCTGCCCGCCGCGCAGGCCCTGATCAACCGGCTTGGGTTCAACAACCAGGGCCTGCAGGTCTTTCTGGCCAACGTGCAGCGGGCGCGGCACTTTCGTGCGCGGGGCGGCATCGTCGGCCTGAACATCGGCAAGAACGCCGCCACGCCGATTGAAGACGCGGTCAAGGACTACCTGCTGGGCCTGGAAGGCGTGTATGGCGTGGCCGACTACATCACCGTCAACATCAGCAGCCCGAACACGCGCAACTTGCGCGAGCTGCAAAACGACGCCGCCCTGGACGCCTTGCTGTCAGCCTTGCAGCGGCGCCGCGACGAACTGGCGCAAGCTCAAGCCCGCAACGTGCCCTTGTTCGTGAAGATCGCACCCGATCTGGATGAGGCACAGGTCAAGGCCATTGCCGCGGGGCTGCGCCGCCATGGCGTGGCCGGCGTGATCGCCACCAACACCACCTTGCAGCGCCAGGCCGTGCAAGGCCTGCGGCATGCTGACGAAACCGGCGGCTTGAGTGGCGCACCCGTGTTCGAGGCCAGCAACCGCGTGGTGGCGCAACTGCGCGCCGAGCTGGGCCGCGGCACGGCCATCATCGGCGTGGGCGGCATCCTGAGCGGCGCCGATGCGCAGGCCAAGCTGGCTGCGGGCGCTGACCTGGTTCAGCTCTACACCGGCTTGATCTACAAGGGCCCGGCGCTGGTGAGCGAAGTGTCCGCTGCATTGAAAGGTTACCAAATGCAAGCGACGCGCTCAGCAACAAGCAGACGCTGACAAAACCTGTCACTTCAGCGGACAACCGACGCAACCCGTCGCCGGCCAGGTGACCGGTTACGTCACCTGTCGTGATTCCTGCACGCGCCGCCCACGCTTTCAACCCGTTTTGGGGCTGGCACGCCTTTCGCTCATGTATGGCTGTCCCCTCCCCCAACTGCTAAAGAAAGCACCCCATGAAGCGCATCCAAAAAGGTTTCACCCTGATCGAACTGATGATCGTCGTGGCGATCATCGGCATCCTGGCCGCCATTGCGCTGCCGGCCTACCAGAACTACATCCGCAAGGCGGCGTACAGCGAAGTCGTCTCAGCCATCACGCCGTACAAGCTGGCGGTGGATGAATGCTTCAGCAACACCTCGGCACTGGCTGATTGCGATGCCGGCGCCAATGGCGTGCCCGCTGCGCCCACCGCCGTGACCACCGGTGGCTTCAACACCCTGACCGTGGCCGATGGCGTGGTCACCGCCACCCCCAATGCCGTCAAGGGCATCCTGGCCACCGACACCTGCGTCATGACGCCGGTGGCCGACGCCAACGCCCGCTTGCAGTGGACCTACACCGGTGCCTGCACGACCAAGGGTTTCGTGAAGAACTGACGCGCCACGGCGCCGAGCCCAAGCCCGCTTCGGCGGGCTTTTTCATGGGAGCCCGCTTCGGCGGGCTTCTTATTGGCAACCCGCTTCGGCGGGCTTTTTTCATGGCGCCAGCTTCAGCGGACTTCTTCCATGCTCTCCCGCTATTCCCCCAGCACCAACCCCTCGCGCCGCGGGTCGGCGCCGCCGCGCCAGCCCTGGCCGTGGCGTTGAATCGCCTGCACACCGCTGGGCAGTTCAAGCTCCAACACGCCGTGGCCCCGCGCTTTCAATGCCGTTACGGTGCCGGCCGGGAAGCGCGCAGCCTCCAATAACAGCGGCCCGCCCAGGCCAGCAAAGTTTGGCAGCGCCACGGCCTGCTGCGGGCTCAGGCCCCACTGCAGGGTGCCCAGCAACGTCTTGGCGGTGAAGTGGATGATCAAGGCGCCACCCGGCGAGCCCAGGCTCATTACCAGGCGGCCGTCACGCCGATCGAACACCAGCGTGGGGCTCATGCTGGAACGCGGCCGCTTGCCGGGCTGCACCCGGTTGGCCATTGGACGGCCTTGCTCATCGGCGGGCGCAAATGAAAAGTCGGTTAACTGGTTGTTGAGCAGGAAGCCACCCGGCAGGCCGGTGCCGCCATCGCTCATGATGCGCGAGCCAAAGGCGGCTTCGATGCTGCTGGTCAGGGCCACGGCCCGGCCCTGGCCATCGACGACGCTGATGTGGCTGGTGCCGGCTTCGGGCTGCTCGACTTGGCGGCCCTGGGCCTGTGGCAAGGCGCCGGGCGTGCCCGCCGGCACGGTGTGCATGCGGTGCGGGCCGATCAGCGCGGCGCGCTGTTGCAGGTAGGCGCTGGCCAGCAAGGTGCTCCAGTCGCCACCCGGCGCCGCCACGAATGCCGGGTCGGCCACGTACTGCGCACGGTCGGCAAAGGCCAGGCGCGAGGCTTCGGCGTAGCGGTGCAGCCAGGCCTCGCCCGGCACGCCGG
>JAYUQE010000424.1:0-8546 GCA_043756905.1 Burkholderiales bacterium
GCGGCCAAGCCGGCCATCAACCCCGTGCCCGGCATGCCCGGCCAGCCGGACCCGTTGAACGTCTACAGCGAAACCACGGCCGGCAAGCTCAGCGCCAACGTGGCCGGCGCGCTGGAGCGCGTGTACGTGCCCAACCGCGGCGAGAACACGGTGTCGGTGATCGACCCGGCCACGCTGAAGGTCACGCACAAATTCCCGGTGGGCATCCACCCGCAGCATGTGGTGCCGTCGTACGACCTGAAGACGCTGTGGGTGGCCAACAATGCCGAAGGCCGCACCGACGGCAGCCTGACGCCGGTGGACCCGCTCACCGCCAAGCCGGGCACGAGCATCCCGGTGGACGACCCGTACAACATGTATTGGTCGCCCGACGGCAAGTACGCCATCGTGGTGGCCGAGGCCTACAAGCGGCTCGACTTCCGCGACCCGGTGACGCTCAAGCTGGCCTACACCATTGCCACGCCGCTGTGCGCCGGCATCAACCACGCCGACTTCGCTCTCGACGGCCGCACGGCCGTGTTCACCTGCGAATTCAATGGCTCCATCACCAAGATCGACCTGGTCAACCGCAAGGTGCTGGCCACTATCAAGTTATCTCAATACTTTAATCGGCCCGACGCGCTGGCCGTGATTGCCAAGCCTGGCAAGAAGCCCAAGTACGTGCCCGACCCGGCGCAACTGGGTGCGCAGATTTGCACCACGCCGGGCATGCCGCAAGACGTGCGCATCTCGCCCGACGGCAAGACCTTCTACGTGGCCGACATGATGGCCGACGGCGTGCACGTGGTGGACAACGAAACCTTCAAGCAAACCGGCTTCATCGAAACCGGCGTGGGCACGCACGGCCTGTACCCCAGCCGTGATGGAAAGCAGCTCTACATTGCCAACCGCGGCAGCAACGTCATTCGCGGCAAACCCAAGGGCCAGGGCAGCGTCTCGGTGCTCGACTTCGCCACGGCCAAGGTGGTGAAGAACTGGCCCGTTCCCGGCGGCGGCAGCCCCGACATGGGCAACGTGAGTGCCGACGGCAAGTGGCTGTGGCTCTCAGGCCGCTACGACCATGAGGTGTACCGCTTCAACACCGACACCGGCGCCGTGGACAAGATCAAAGTCGGCCGTGAACCGCACGGCCTGACGGTGTGGCCGCAGCCGGGGCGCTACAGCTTGGGGCATACCGGAAACCTGCGCTAACCGTGTTGGTTAACGTTTGAATAAAGCTGGCCGACGAATGGCGGCAAGTTTGATCACTCGCAAAGCATCAACCAGATGACCAACGCCTGATGGTCTTGACGAGCCAGCATGTCGGAACCAAAATGGTTCCGACCCAACTGGAAGATGTCGATGGCCACCACGATCACGCTCAAGGGCATACCTGAGGCGATCTATGAACGGTTGAAGACTGCGGCTCAAATCAACCGGCGAAGCTTGAACAGCGAGGCCATTGCTTGTCTCGAGACGGTGCTGCTACCCCGCAAAACGAGCGCGCTGGAACACGCCGCCAGTGCAAAGGCCATTCGAATGACGTTGAAGCAAGGTGCATTCAAAGTGGCTGACATTGATCGGTTCAAGCGCGAGGGGCGCGCGTGATCGTTGTTGACACGAACGTCCTGGCCTACCTGTACCTGCCCGGCCCATTGAGTGCCGCTGCCGAGGCCTGGCTGCTGCGCGACGCGCAATGGGCGGCGCCCCGGTTGTGGCGAAGCGAGTTGCGCAACGTGTTGTCGACGTACATGCGAGCCAGATTGTTGCCGCTCGACAGTGCGATCAGCATTCACCGAAGGGCCGAGGCCGTGCTCAGCGACGGCGAATATGACGTTGAAGGCGCCGATGTTCTGCGCTTGGCCAAGGAGAGCGGCTGTTCCGCATACGACTGCGAGTTCGTCGCCCTGGCTGACTTTCTCAATGTGAAGCTGGTGACCGCTGACGCCAAACTTTGCAAGGCTTTCCCTGCTCGAACCGTCATGCTGAATGCCACATAACGTTTGGTTTCAGTCAAACTGCGGCGCACCCGCGGGCGCCACCCAAAGCTCATAACGGCCGCAGCCAAAGCTGCTGCCCTCGCCCACCCCCAGCACCGTGCCCAGCTCAAGCAAGGCATGCAGCGGCGGCGCCAGCTTGGGCTCGTGTGTCATGTGGGAAAGCGTGGCGCCTGCGCTGAAGCCAGCGCATGGCGCCGCATCGCCACGAAGCATCGATTGGTTCCCTGAAACACAGGGAAGCCTTGCCCCACCACCACTGTGGCCGCTGCGGGACCGCCCTGCGCGCAACCACCTGACTAAATTGAACCGTTAATTTACCCCGGCCCCCGCCTCGAACCAGAGCTTGATGCTGGCGCGTTCAGCCTCGGTGATCTGCGTGGCATTGTTCTGCGGCATCAGCCGCGTCACCACTGTTTGCTGATACACGGCTTGCGCATGCTGGCGCAACAGTTCGGGCGTGTGCAGGGCCACGCCCTTTTGCTGCACCACCGCGTTGTGGCACATCGCACAGCGCTGCTGCACGATGGCGTTGACCTCATCCAAGCCGCCTGCGCCGGCCGCTGCGGGCGGCGGCGCGGCGGGTACCAGCGCCAACCCCAGCACAACCAGCAACGCCGTGCCCGCGGCCACATAACCCCAGGGCGGCGCCACGCCCTTCACATGCGCCTTGTGGCGGGCCACGAAGAAGTGGCGAATCAAGGCGCCGGCCAGCATCAGCGCCAGCAGCACCAGCCAGTTGTGGCGCCCCTGGTACAGCCAGCCGTAGTGATTGCTCAGCATGGCCACCAGCACCGGCACGGTGAAGTAGGTGTTGTGCACGCTGCGCTGCTTGGCGCGCCGGCCGTGGATGGCCGCCACGGCCAAGCCCGCCTTCATCTGCGCCACCACCTTGCGCTGGCCGGGGATGATGAGGAAGAAGACGTTGGCGCTCATCGCCGTGGCCAGCATGGCGCCGATCATCAGGAACGCGGCGCGCCCGGCGAAGAGTTGGCAGGCAGCCCAAGCCGCCGCCACCACGAAGGCGCTGACCAACGCGCCGACCATCAAGTCACCGTTCTCGCGCTCGCCCAGCGTGCGGCAGATGGCGTCGTAGACCAGCCAGAACGCCACCAGCAGGCCCAGCGCCGCGGCCACGGCGCCGGCGGGTTGCCAGTCGTAGACATTGCGGTCGATCAGGTAGGTGCTGGGGTTGATGAGGTACATCGCCACAAACAGCGCGAAGCCCGTCATCCAGGTTGAATAGCTTTCCCAATAGAACCAGTGCAGCTCGGTGTGTATCTTCTTGGGCGCCAGCATGTACTTCTGCGGGTTGTAGAAACCCCCGCCGTGCACGGCCCACAGCGCGCCATCCACGCCTTTTTCAAGCAGGTCGGGCGATGTCGGCTTGATCAGGTGGTTATCGAGCCAGACGAAGTAGAACGACGAGCCGATCCAGGCGATGGCGGTGATGACGTGCAGCAAACGCAGCAGCGCGTTGGCCCAGTCAAGGAGGTGGCTTTCCACTCTGGTACTCCGTGCCGCTCACCACTGCGGGCGCTGAAAGCGGGCTGTGTGCCGCGCATCCTGGCCGGGCTCAGGCCCGGGCCGGCGCCGCTGCGGCGTACGGCCGGCAGTGTAGGCAGTTTCAGGCCGCCACTGCGGTGCCGGCCTGCACGGCCCAGCTCACGGCAGCAAAGTCAACGCGCAACTCGATCCAGGAACCCACATGCTCCCAGCGCAAGCCCAATTCATGCGCGGGCGTGTCGAGCAGCGTGAAGCACCCCGCGAAGGCCGGGTGCGTGTTGCGCAGGCGGATCAGGCCCAGCAGTTGCTGCACCACCGGCTGGCCCAGCGCCTGCGTGATTTCGGCGCCGCTGTAGTGGTGGCGGTTGATGTCGCGCCCCACGCCGCTGCGTTGCAGCAGCGCCATGTCGTTGCTGCCGGCCAGCAGGCCGACGTAATACACCTGCGGCACGCCGGGCAGGAAGAACTGCACCGCGCGCGCCGCCAGGTAGGCCTGTTCGTCGCGGCCCAGGGCATCGAAGTAGGTGCAGTTGACCTGGTACAGGTCGAGGTTGGACGCCGCCGCGCCGGTGGCCTGGCGGCTCTGGCCGCCGCTGTTGGCGTGGATGCGCTCAACCAATGCGTCCAGCTCATGCGGTGGCACCAGGCCGGGGTGCGCGGCGCGGTCTTGCGCGTCAGCGCCGATGTCGATGATGCCGATGCCGTCATGCGTGTCCAACACGTTGAGTGCATTGCGTGGCCGCATCTGCGCCCATTGCTTCAACGGCGCAGCGGTCTTGAAGAACACAGCATGCAGCAACAGCGGCGGCAAGGCGAAGTCATAGACCCAATCGACCTGGGCCGCGATCTCGATCTGGCGCCGGTAGTAGGCATGCACCTCCACCAGCACCTCGATGCCCAACGCCTTGGCGCGCGCGGCAAACTCGGCGATGAAGGCGAAGGTGTCGGCCGTCATGAAGCCGCTGCTGCCGGCCTTCTTGATGGCGTAGCCCACGGCGTCGAGCCGCACCATGTGGACGCCGTTGGCAGCGAAGGTTTGCAAGATGCCCTCCAGGTAGGCCAGCCCGCTGGGGTGCTGCACGTCGATGTCGGCCTGCTGCGCGGTAAAGGTCGTCCACAACAGCTTGCGTTGGCCGTTGGCCAAGGTGGTGGCGGTGAACGGCAAACCGGGGCGCGGGCGATACAAGGCCAGCAAGTCAGCCTCGCTGGCGCCTTGCGGGAAAATTGTGTCGAACGTTAGAAACAAGCCCGCGCAGGGCGAGGCCGCGCCGCGTGCCGACCAGTCCTGGAACTGCGGCGATGCCACCGACATGTGGTTGACGATCACATCGCCCATCACATCAACCTGCCCGGCCAGCGCCGCCACATCGGCCCAGGTGCCCAGGCGCGCGTCGACCTGCGTGTGGTCGATCGGGTCGAAGCCGGCATCGGCACCGTCAATCGTGTCGAAGAACGGCAACAGGTGCACGCCGCCAAACAGGTCGTTCAAGGGGCCGCGCTCAAGCAAATGTGGCTCTGCCACTTTGCTTGACCCCCACGGGGGGCGGGCTGGGCGCAGCCCGGCCCTGGGGGCACACAACAGCGCCTGCAATTCGGCCAGGCCGCCGCCGCCCAGGCGGTCCACATAGGTGATGAGTTGAACCTGGTTCTTCATGCCGCGGGCCGCGTCGCGCGCGTGTCAACAAACAGCACGGCCACCGCGGCACAGGCCAGCAAGGCGCCGGCCAGGCGGATGACGTTGTCGGGCTGGCCGCCGAGCAGGCTGTTGTAGTAGAGCGGCAGGGTCAGCATCTGGATCAACATCGGGATCACGATGAACATGTTGAAGATGCCCATGTAGACCCCGGCACGCTCGGGCGGAATGCTGCCGGCCAACAGCACATAGGGGTTGCCCATGATGCTGGCCCAGGCCAGGCCCACGCCGAGCATGGGCACGAACAACCAGGCCTTGCTGGTGATGCCGGGCAGCGCCCACATGCCGGCGGCGGCCAGGCTCAGGCACACCGCGTGCACCACCTTCGGGCCGAAGCGGCGCGTGAACGGCACCATGGCAAACGCGGCGATGAAGGCGACGAAGTTATAGAAGCCGCCGATCTGCCCGTTCAGCAGGCCCGCATCACGAAAGCCGACGCTGGTGGCGTCGGCCGTTTGGAACATCGTCTTGGCCAGCGTGGGCACGATGTAGATCCAGTAGCACATCATTCCGTACCACTGGAACAGCTTCATCCACCAAAGCTGGCGCATGGTGGGCGGCATCTCCTTGATCGCCGCCCAGATTTCGGCCAGCGTGGCGCCAAAGCCGCGCGGCCGGGCATCGAGCACGGCCTTTTCGGCGGCACTGAGCGGCAGCTCAGGCACCAGCTTGACGCTCCACCACACGGTGGTGAACGAGAAGATGGCGCCGACGGCGAAGGCCGCCATGGTGACTTGCGGAATGTGGTTGTCGCCCACCGCGTCTTTGTTGAACCCCAGCCACACAAAGATGCTGGGCGCCAGGTAGGCCAGCGTTTGCGCCAGGCCGGTGAAGGCACTTTGCGTGAGGAAGCCCAGCGAATGCTGGTTGGTGTTGAGCCGGTCGCTCACATAGGCCCGATAGGGCTCCATGGTGACGTTGTTGGCGGCGTCCAGGATCCACAACAAGCCGGCCGCAAACCACAGCGTGGGGCTGAAGGGCATGAACAATAACCCCAGGCTGCACAGGATGGCGCCGATCAGAAAGTACGGTGTGCGCCGCCCGTAGCGTGAAGTGGTGCGGTCGCTCATGGCGCCAATGAGCGGCTGCACCAGCAGGCCGGTCATCGGGCCGGCCAGCCACAAAAGGGGCAGGCTGGCTTCGTCAGCACCCAGGTACTGGTAGATCGGGCTCATGTTGCTTTGCTGCAGGCCAAAGCTGAACTGGATGCCGAAAAAACCAACATTCATGTTCACGATTTGCCAGAACGAAAGCTGGGGCTTGGCGGCGATCATGGCCATCCTGGTGAGTCACAACAAGAAAGGTGCTGCCAGCTTGTGGCCGGCAGCACCTGACTACACGACACGCTGTCAGTCGGCCAGCTTAGAACGAATACTTCAGCGTCGCCTTGGCGCTGCGCCCGTTGATGGCGCGGGCGATGTACAGCGGGTTGTTGGTCAGGTTGCCCTGGCCTTCGGCCTCGGTGTAACCCAGCGTGTTGAACAGGTTGTTCACGCCCAGCGAGACCACCATGTTGCGGCTGAACTCGTAGTTGGCAAAGGCGTTCACGCTGGCAAAGGCCGGCAGCACGACCACGTTGTCGTCTTGCGCATAAGACTTGGTCGTGCCCACGATGGACGCGCCCACTTCCACGGGCCCGACGGCGTAGCTTGGTGCGATTTGGTAGATCAGATTGGCCTGGCGGCGCGGGGTCTTGCCGTCGTTTGAGCCCGAGGTGATGTGGGCGTTGGTCAGCGTGGCGCCACCGGCCACGCGCAGGCTGCCAAAGCTCAGCGCCAGTTCGGCCTCGATGCCTTTGGCGTCGTACGAGTTGCTTTTCACCGTGCGCGTGGTCAGCTCATAGCCCGCGCCTTCCTTGGTCTTGGCGAAGAAGGCGGTGACGAAGGCGCTCAGCCCGGGTTGGCGGTACTTCAAACCACCCTCGATCTGATCGACTTCGTTCTTCGGATAGGGCGCGCGGCCGCTGTTGACGTCAGCGTCCCACACCACGCGGTCGGGCGACTTCCATGAAGCACCGCGGCTGGCGCGCGCGAAGGCCGCCATGTTGCGGTTGAACTCGAAGTTGGCGCCCAGCGAAAACGAGGTCGCCTGCGTGGTGTAGCCGATGGTGGTGACGCTGGTTGGGTTCCAGTTGTTGCCACTGGCGGCGTCGCCGAACTTTTGCGTGCCCGTACCGCGCTGCTTGTCATGCCGCACGCTGGCGTCCACGCTCAAAGGGCCTTGCTCGAAAGTCACCGCGGCATAGGGCGCAACGGCCGTGACGCGCACGTCGATGGCGCGGAAACAGCAGCCGCCCCAGGTGGTGGTGGCGTCGCCCACCGGGCCGGTGGTGGCCGCGCCGGTGTTGGTGTACAGGCCCGGGTTGTCGCCCGTCAAACCGACGTTGTAGCGGTTCCAGTACCAGGTCTGGGCCACGTTCTGAATGCCGCCGAACAGGCCGCCGGTGAGCGTGAGCTTGCTGCCCGCGGCCAGGGCCATTTCCTTTTGCAGGCGCACGTCGTTGAAGACGTTGCCCATGTCGTCGAGCGAGGTGTTGAAGATGTGGGCTGAAAACACCGGCGTGCTGCCGGTGTAGCGGTTGGCGCCGTTGGCGGCGTCGGTGGCGGCCGCGCCGGCCGGGAACACGCCGATGAAGCGCCCGCCGATGGCGCTCTTGCGGAAGCGCTCGGTCAGTTGCAGGCCGTCACCCAGGTTGAACTGGGCTTCGATGCCCACCGAGTTGACGTTCACGCTCAGGCCGTCAGCCGGGTTGGTAGCCACACGGTTGCCGTTCTTGTCGACCACCGTGTCGATGCCGAACTTGGAGCCCACGAAGAACGCGGTGCGCGGGTCGATGCCGGCAATGGCCTTGATCTCACTGCCCACAGTGGTAACGGGCACCGGCAGGTAGGTGGGCGTGCTGTCGTTCAAGCTCTTGACGCTGACGCGGATGTAGCTGCCGCGGTCGAACTCCTTGGTGACCGAGGCGCGGAACTGGCCGCCGTTTTCCAGCGTGACATTGGTGTTGCGCGTGCCTTCGCCCAGGCGATAGAAGCCGCCGAACTGGAACGTCAGGCCGTCGCCTAGTTTGCCACCGTAGGCGAAGTCGGTGCGCAACTGGCGGTGATCCAGCCCCAGGCTGATGCCCACGGCGCCGCCGGCCAGCTTGCCGGTCTTGCTGCGGAAGTTGACGATGGCGCCCGGCGCGTTGGTGGCCAGGGTGGACGATGAGCCGCCGCGAATGACATCGAGGGTGTCGGTCATGTAGTCGGCGCGAACAAACTGGTCGGCCGTGGCGAATGAGATGTCGCCGATCAGCAGCACCGGCAAGCCGTCTTCCTGCAACTGCACATAACGGCCACCGCCATCGGACATCGGCAAGCCGCGCACGC
>JAYUQE010000425.1:0-3127 GCA_043756905.1 Burkholderiales bacterium
TCGGGCAGCGACCTCGAGATCACCAAGGAAGGCGAGAAGGTCGTGATCAAGTACGCGTACTCGAAAGAGATACCGCTTGGCGGGCCGGCCGCGCTGCTGATCCGCTACACCGGCCGCTCGCGGTAACTGATACACCCCGCTCGCCGAGTACAGCGAGCGACCCTCCGAGAGGATGCGTTGCAGTGGCTGGCGCCCGCCACGCGCTGCGCTATCCTGTTGCGACCATGTTGCAGGATCCGTCCCAAGACCTTCCATTGATCCAGCTGCAACAAACGCTGGGTCATCGCTTCGCACAACCGGCGCTGCTTTTGCGCGCGCTCACGCACCGCAGCAGCGGCACCGAGCACAACGAGCGCCTGGAATTTTTGGGCGACGCGGTGCTGAACCTGGTGGTTTCGACGCTGCTCTACGAGCGCATGGCCGGCAGCGACGAAGGCGAACTCACTCGCGTGCGCGCCCACCTGGTGCGCGAAGACAGCCTGCACCGCCTGGCCGTGGCGCTTGGCCTGCCCGAGTTGTTGCGCTTGTCAGACTCCGAAGCGCGCAGCGGCGGCGCGCAGCGCGCATCGATCCTGGCCGATGCGCTGGAAGCCGTGCTCGGCGCCATCATGCTCGACGGCGGTTTTGCGCCCACCCAGGAAGCGGCCCGGCGTTTGTTCGGCGAGATGATCTCCAGCAGCGACGCCCAAAGCTGGAGCAAGGACGCCAAGACCGAACTGCAGGAATGGTTGCAGGGCCGCCGCCTGGCGGTGCCCGAATACCGCATCACCAGCACCCGTGGCAAGGCGCATGCGCAGACGTTCGAGGTGGAATGTGCCGTGCCGGCACTCGAACTCAGCGCCCGCGGTGAAGGCCGCTCGCGCCGCATTGCCGAGCAAGAGGCTGCGCGCGTGCTGCTGGACATGCTGCGCGAGCGCGGCGACACCAAACCGGGCCCGCGATGACCGACACCACAACCACAACCCCAACCACAGCCAGTGCCGCCCCAACCGTGCCGCAACGCTGCGGCCTGCTGGCCATCGTGGGCCGGCCCAACGTGGGCAAGAGCACGCTGCTCAATGCCCTGGTGGGCCAGAAGATCAGCATCACGTCCGACAAGGCGCAGACCACACGCCACCGCATCACCGGCATCCGCACGCTGGGTGCGTCGCAATTCGTGTTCGTCGACACGCCGGGCTTCCAGCTCAAGCATGTCGCGGCGCTGAACCGCACGCTCAACCGCACCGTGGTCTCGTCGTTGTCGGATGTTGACGTGGTGCTTTTCGTGGTCGAGGCCGGCCGCTTCGGCCCGCAAGATGAAAAAGTGCTCAGCTTGCTGCCTGCTGGCAAGCCGGTGGTCCTGGTGGCCAACAAGCTCGACGCGATTCACCGCCGCAACGACGTGCTGCCTTGGCTCAAGACCATGCAGACGCGGCATCCGTTCGCCGAATTCGTGCCCATGTCCGCCCAGCGCGCGGCCGACGTGCAGCGCCTGTTCGGTGTGCTCGAACCTTATTTGCCGCAACAAGCCTGGCTGCACGAGGAAGACGCGCTGACCGACCGCAGTGACCGTTTCCTGGCCAGCGAGATCATCCGCGAAAAACTCTTTCGCCTCACTGGCGACGAGCTGCCCTACACCAGCACGGTCGTGATCGAGCGCTACGAGGAAGAAGGCACCTTGCGCCGCATCGACGCCGCCATCGTCGTTGAGCGCGAGGCGCACAAGGGCATGATCATCGGTGGCGGCGGCGAGCGGCTCAAGCGCATCGGCACTGAAGCGCGGCATGAACTCGAACACCTGCTGCAAGGCAAGGTGTACTTGCAGATTTGGGTCAAGGTGCGCTCGGGCTGGGCTGACGACGAGACCCATCTGCGCAGCTTCGGCTACGAATGAGTGCCCCGAGGCCGGCCCAAGCCGGCCGCCCCCCGCGGGGGTCACGCAAAGTGGCAGAGCCACATTTGCTTGAGAAGGCCAAGGCCGGCAGCACGACGCTGGCATATGTGTTGCACCACTACAACTGGAGCGAATCCAGCCTGATCCTGGATCTGTTCACCCGTGAACGGGGCCGCATTGCGGTGGCCGCGAAGGGGGCGAAGAAGCCGCATTCGCAATGGCGCGCGCTGCTGCTGCCGTTCCACCCCTTGCGCGTGATATTTCCCGCCAGCACCAAGGCTGAAGCACCCGACGTGCAAACCCTGCGCGGCGCCGAGTGGGTGGGCGGCAGCGCCTGGTTGCAAGGCACGGCCTTGTTTTCGGGCTACTACCTCAACGAGCTGTTGATGAAGCTGCTGGCCCGGCAAGACCCGCACCCACAACTCTTCGACGCTTATGACCAGACCTTGCCGCACCTGGCCAGCAGCGACGATGGTGCGGTGCAGGCCGCGCTGCGCGCTTTCGAAATCAACCTCCTGCGCCATACCGGTGTGCTGCCCGAGTTGCACCGCCAGACGCAAACCCAGCAGCCGCTGCTGCCGGCTGAGCGCTACACCTTGCACGGCGAGGCCGGGCTTTGCGCGGCGCAGCGGGATGACAGCGCGCTCAGTGGCGCGCAATGGCTGGCGTTGCAGGCGGCGCTGGAGTCCGGCGCCGCGCAGGCCTTGCACGCCGCCTGCGCCCAGGCGCGCCAACCCTTGCGCGGCGTGCTGCGCGAATTGCTTCACTATCATTTGGGCACGCGCTCACTGCGCAGCCGCCAGGCCCTGGCCGACGTGCAACGCCTGCTCGATCACTCCTGAACGCATTCAACATGAACCCCTTGGTGGCCTTCGAGTCCGGCCCGCGGCGCCCTCGCACAGCGCTGTCGGTCAACCTGAACCGCGCGGCCTTGCTGCGCAATTCACGCCCGCTGGACGTTCCCAACCTGGCGCACATGGCCACCCTGGCGCTGCAGGGCGGCGCTGACGGCATCACCGTGCACCCGCGGCCTGACAAAGGCAATCTGTCCGGCCGCCGTCGCAATCGCTTGCAAGCCCGACGAGCAGAAGCGATTGATGGTTTGGCCCGGCACGTCTTGGCCGAGGTCAGCGAGCAGCGCGATCAACCGCGCGACATTGAGGCCTTGTTCACCTTCAGGCATGGCGCAGCCGAGCACCACATCGTCGATCATCGATGCTTGCACTTGCGGATTGCGCGCCATCAGGCCGCGAA
>JAYUQE010000426.1:0-3124 GCA_043756905.1 Burkholderiales bacterium
CGGCCCTTATCCGGCGACCCTGACAACCGTTTGCGTTACATATTAGTTACATCAAGAAACGCTCGTAAGTTTTTGAAGTAGCTATTCTTTTTCTGGTCAAGCTACACTGCGGCGCCGACTGTTGAACAGGGGATTGCCTTGCCAGATTGGGTTGCCGTATTGAGGTTTAAGACCGGGCTGGCTTGTGCCTTGGCCCTGGTAGCCGCCCTGGCCACCCCGCTGGCAGAAGCCCGCCAGTCGCGCCCCGCCAAGCCGGTGCTCAAGCAAGTCGCCAAGCCGGCGGCCAAGGCTGTCAAAGCCGTCCGTTCGGTGCGCACGGCCCGAGCCAATGCACGCACCCGTTATGTCCGTGCCGTGCCGGTGGTTGTCGAGCCAGTGCGCCTGTCCATGGGTCACAGCATCGGGCTGGGGCAAGTGCCCGACCCATTGGAGTTGAAGTCCAGCGTGGCGTTGGTGCTGGACCAGGACACTAACCAGGTGCTGGTGGCCAAGAACTCCAAGGCCGTGCTGCCCATCGCCTCGCTGACCAAACTGATGACCGCGCTGGTGGTGGTGGAATCGGGCCGGCCGCTTGACGAACCCATCGCCATCACACAAGACGACGTTGACACCGAAAAGGGCAGCCCTTCGCGGCTGCGCGTGGGCACTGAACTCACGCGCGGTGAGATGCTGCACTTGGCGCTGATGTCGTCCGAGAACCGCGCGGCCAATGCGCTGGGCCGGCATCACCCTGGCGGCTTGCCGGCTTTCGTGCAAGCCATGAACGCCAAGGCGCACGCGCTGGGCATGCCGGGCACGCGCTATGTCGAGCCCACGGGCTTGTCGAGCCAGAACCAGTCCAATGCCGATGACCTGGCGGTGTTAGTGGGCGCGGCGCATCGCCACCAGCTGATCCGCGAGCTTTCCACCTCGCCCGAGGCGATGGTGTCGGTGGGCAGTCGCACCATGCACTTTCGCAACACCAACCGGTTGATCAGCAACCCGAGCTGGGAAATCGGCCTGCAAAAGACCGGCTACATCTCGGAAGCCGGCCGCTGCCTGGTGATGCAGGCTGAGTTCGCCGGGCGCAAGTTGATCATGGTGTTCCTCGATTCAGCGGGCAAATACTCCCGGCTGGGCGACGCCGAACGCATTCGACAGTGGCTGGCCCTGCAGCCTGGTCTGGCCGCCATACCGGCCGGCGCCGCGCGCATCAGCCCGTGACGCGCCGTTCAGGCCACCGCAGCCGCCGCCGGCCTGAAGCCCAAGGCCTGCGAGATTTGCGTCGCGGTTTCGCGCAAACGGCCGATCCAGCTTTCCTCCAGCCGGTCGGCCGGCGCTGAAATCGACAGACCCGCCACCAGACGGCCCTGGTCGTCATGGATGCCGGCGGCCATGCAGCGCACGCCGAGTTCAAGCTCTTCGTTGTCGCGCGCCAGGCCCAGTTTGCGCACGCTGTTCAGCTCGCGTTCCAGGGCGGGCAATTGCGTGATGCTGTTGCGCGTGTTGCCGGCCAGCCCGGTGCGGGTGGCATAAGCGCGCACCCGGGTGGCGTCGTCAGCGGCCAGAAACAACTTGCCCACCGACGTGAGGTGCATCGGCGCGCGACCGCCCACCGCGCGCACCACCTGCATGCCCGAGCGCTCGCTGAACGCGCGCTCGATGTAGATGATCTCGTCACCTTGCCGCACCGACAGGTTCACGGCTTGGCTGGTGAACTTGTGCAATTCGCGCAGTGGCGCCAAGGCGGCTTCGCGCACATCGAGCCGGCCTTTGACCAGGTTGCCAAGCTCCAGCAGCCGCATGCCCAGCCGGTAGGCGCCGGCCTGGGGGCGTTCGACAAAGCGGCCGATGGTCAGGTCGTTCAGGATGCGGTGCGCCGTTGACGGGTGCAGACCCGTGCGGGTGCTGATCTCCTTCAGCGAAACCGGATCCTGGTGCGCAGCCAGGAGATCGAGCAGGGCAAAGCTGCGCTCCAGGACTTGGATGCTGGGCTGGGCTTCTTCCTTCTTTTTCATGCGGGCTTTGATGGCGACAATGACTGGATTGTCATTTTGTATCACGAAATCTATGATTGCATGGCGAAAGTGTGCGGGGTGGGGTGTGGCCATTGCAGCGGCCGTGGGCAACTGCGGCGCGGCGGCGGCGCCCGGAACGAGTGCAACCCCCGATGCACGCCAGGGCCACCAGGCGGCGCGCATCGTGCCGGGCACAGCGCCGCGCCTGCGCGTGCAAGACCTGGGCTTGGTGATCAACATCGCCGACCCTTACTCGGTGGCGGTGGGGCAGCACTACATCCGCAAGCGCGCGCTGCGCCCGCAGCAGGTGCTGCGCGTGGAGCTGCCCCTGCGCGGCCAGCTCACGGCGGAAGAATTCGCCGTGCTGCGTAAGCGCATCGACGGCCGCTTTGGCCCCGGCACCCAGGCGCTGGCCCTGGCCTGGACGCGGCCGTACGCGGTGGCTTGCAATTCGATCACCGGCGCGCTGGCGTTGGGGTTCGATGCCAAGCTGTGCGCCAGCAGTTGTGCCATTTCCCGCGCGTCACCCTATGCGCGAACCAACAGCAGCCGGCCCTTCACCGCTCACGGCATGCGCATCAGCATGTTGCTGGCCGGCGCCGATGTGGCGCAAGGCAAGGCGTTGATCGACCGCGGCGTGGCCGCCGATTTCACGCTCGGCCTGCGCGGCGCGCCCAGTGCCCAGGCCGTGTTGCTGGACGGCGCTGATGAGCGGCGCAATGTGCGCGCCAAGTTGTACCCACCGGCGCAGGACATCGCCGCGGCGGGCACCGTGGTCAGGCGCAGCAGCGCCGAAGGGCTGGCCGCGCAGCAGCGCGTGGTGCTGGCACAGGCGGGCAGCCCGCGCCTTGATTTCCTGGCGCAGCTTGATTGGCTGCCGGGTGGCCTGGGCGACCATTTCACCTCGTTCGGCGGCCGGCTCGACGACTCTGACGGCCAAAGCACGGTGCTCGACTGGCTCAGCGCCGGCGCCACCGCCAGCCACGGCACGGTGAGCGAGCCCTGCAACCATGTGCAGAAGTTCCCGCACCCGCAGCGCCTGCTGGCGGTGTACCTGCAAGGCGGCACGGCCATCGAGGCCTATTGGAAGAGCGTGCTGTGGCCACAACAAAGCTTGTTCGTGGGTG
>JAYUQE010000427.1:0-3117 GCA_043756905.1 Burkholderiales bacterium
GCGCTTTGACAACGATCAGCCAGCCGGCCAAGCGCCTGTAGTGCGGGCCCTTTGTGCGCTGTAGGACAGTGCCCACAACGTGGAGCGCCGCGGCCATTCGGGTCGCCGCCGGGTTGTCGGCCTGACAGCCCGGTTAACGTGCCGTCAGGCGGCGTGCGCTTCGCTGTCGGCCTTGGCCAGCGGCAGCGTCACCCGGATGGCCGTGCCCTGGCCCGGAGCGGATTCGACGCTCAGCGTACCCCCTTCGGCCTCGACGCGAAAGTGCATGCCCAGCAAGCCGTGCGCGGAACTCGTGGGCGCACCGGTGACGAAACCCACGCCGTCGTCGCGCACCACGGCCTGCGCCTGGCCGCCCTGAGCGCCCCGAGCGCCCAGGCTGATCCAGACGTTCTTCGCCCGCGCGTACTTGGTGATGTTGGTGATCGCCTCTTGCACCATGCGGTAGATCACCAGCTCGGCGGTGGGCTCAAGCAGCACGGGCTCAATCGCGCAATGCACCTCGATGCCGGAGCTGGCGGCGAACTCACGCGCCAGGATCTCCAGCGTGGCGCCCAGGCCCAGGTTGCTCAGCGCCGAGGGGCGCAGGTCTTCAATGATGCGCCGCTTCAAGGCGATGCCGCTGTTCAATGTGTCGACCAGATGGACCAGGCGCTCCTGCGCTTCGGGGGCGCTGCCGGCCAGGCGCGAACGGATGCGCGCGGCGTCGAGCTTGGCCGAGGTGAGCAGGGCGCCGAGCTCGTCGTGCAGGTCGCGCGCCAGGCGGTTGCGTTCATCTTCGCGCGCGGTTTGCAGGTGGTGCATCAGCTCGGTGAGTTGGGCCGTGCGCAAGGCGACTTCAGACTCCAGGCGGTCGCGCTCGGCGCGCACGCGGCGCTGTTGCTCGCGCTGCTGCTCTTCAAGCGCCGCACTTGAGCGCAGGAACAGCACCAGCGCCAGCAAGCTCAAGACACTGAGCGCGGCGATGCCGATGCGGCTGAGCAGCAGCGTGTGATAGACATCCTGCCGGCCCTGCGCCACGCTGACTGATTCGAGCCGCAGCAGCTCGTCAGACAGCATTCGAATGGCCTGCATCTTTTCCTTGCCGATGTCGCTGAGCACTATTTCCATGGCGGCACCGCTGCGGCCTTCTTCATACAGGCGGATCGTCAGCGCCAGCTCCGACAACTTGGTTTGGGTTGCTGCGCGCAGTTGCGCCAGAACGGGCTGCGCCTGGGTGTTGTGTTCATGGTGCCGGGCCAGCGACGCGAATTCAGTCTCAATGGATTGCAGCGCGCCGGCATAGGGCTCCAGGTATTCCTTGCGCGCGGTGAGCATGTAGCCGCGCTGGCCGGTTTCGGCGTCGATCACGCTGCGCTCCAGCCGCCGGATGGTGCTGCGCGCCACGGCCATGGCGCCCAGTTCGTCCAGCGTGGCCACCGAGCGCCAATAGGAGCCTTCACTGATGAAGATCATGGCCGCCACGGCCACGCACACCAGCGGGAAGACGAACGGGTTGCGTTTCACAACCTTGAGTATTTCCACGGTCAGGCCTGCCCCCAAAGCGTAGGATCATTCACCAACCACCAACGCGCACAGCCATGATCCGAATTGCCATTGTTGACGACCATGCCATGGTTCGCGCCGGGCTGCGCCAGTTCTTCGCCGACCAGGCCGACTTCAGCGTGGTGGCCGAAGCCGCCAATGGCCGCGAGGCGCTGGACATCGTGCGCCGCGGCGAGGTTGATGTGATCGTGATGGACATCAACATGCCCGAGCATGGCGGCGTGGATGCGCTGGCCGCGATCAAGGCGCGTGCGCCCGATTTGCCGGTGCTCATTCTCAGTGGCTTTGCCGAAGAACATTACGCCACGGCCTTGTTGCGCCAGGGTGCCAGCGGCTACCTGAGCAAGGACTGCGACCCCGAAGAGATCGTGCGCGCCATCCGCACCGTGGTGCGCGGGCGCAAGTACATCACCGCCGGCGTGGCCGAGCGGCTGGCCGACGGCTTGAGCGGCGGCGGCGACAAGCCGCTTCACGAATTGCTTTCCGAACGCGAGTTGCAGGTCTTCTTGCGCCTGGCCAGGGGCGAGACCATCGGCCACATGGCACAAAGCATGTCGCTGAGCGTGAAGACGGTCAGCACGTACCGCACCCGCGTGATGGAAAAGATGAAGCTCGAATCAAACAGCGACCTGACGTACTACGCACTGAAGAACGGTTTGATCCAGTGATCACGCGTTGACTGCGCCCGGCGTGGTGTTGCCGCCAGCGGCCAGGTGGGTGCAATAGCTGAGCAGGGCGTCAATATCGTTGGACTTGTCGAACACCCGGTGCGCACCCAACTCGATGCATTTGTGGCGCATGTCCACCGTGGCGTAATTGCTCAGCACCACCAGTGCACGCGCCGGCCGTTGCCCACTGGCTGCGCGCAGCACGCCCAGCCCTGAGCCGCCCTTGAGAAAGATGTCGACGATGACCAGTTCGCACAAATTGCCCGCCTGCTGCAACCACTGCACGGCCACACTCTCGCTCTCCGCCGTGCCCACGACTTCAACCGGGGCAAGTTCTTCCAGCGTGGCGATGAGGTTCTCGCGGATGACCGGGCTGTCTTCGACGAGATAGGTCTTTAGCCGGTGCATGAAAGGGCGGATTCCTTGGCGCCACGAGGGTCGGGTGGCAGCGCCCACCTTGGTGTGGTCGTGCGCGCTGCTCTTACTCGATCTGGGCGGCCCAGTGTGCCCGTGAAGCCCGCTGTGCGCCATGGGTGTTGGCTGCAATGCGTGTCAGACAACGCCTACCTGGTTCGCTCGACCAGAGCGCCCGCAGGGGAAGCCCGTAGGACATCAACTACGCCCCTTGGCGGCACTGTCTTCTGGCTGCGGCGTGGCGCGCGCCACATAGTCACCTGCCGGCCAGGCGTTCCGCTTCAAGCCGTGCATCACGAGGTCGAAATATGTCACCCCAACTCAAAAGCTCCTTGTCCCTGGCCGCGTGCGCGTTCGCTGCACTGTCGTTCGCTGTTCCCGCCGCCGCACAGGTTACGTTCTATGAACACGACAATTTCCAGGGCCGCAGCGTCACGGCCGACCGCAACGTGCGCAACCTGGAGAACTTCGGTTTCAATGACCGCGCCTCGTC
>JAYUQE010000428.1:0-8466 GCA_043756905.1 Burkholderiales bacterium
TGCCGTTGCTGGCCGCCCCGGCGCACGCTGCGGCCGCCCGCGCCACACCGGGGCCGACGCGCGCGCTGCCGGTTTATGCCACGGCCTTGCCGCCGGCCATGCACCTGCGCTTTCGCACGCAGCGTGGCGAGCGCGAAGGCCAGGCCGAGTTGTCATGGCTGCCCGACGCGCAAGGTTATGAATTGCGCTTGCAGGGTGACCTGCCTGGCCGCAGTGCCTGGCAACGTATCAGCCGCGGTGGCTTTGATGCCGCCGGCCTGGCCCCGCAGCGCTACGCCGAAGGCGCGCGCGGGCGCGAGGCGCGCGCGGTCAACTTCGAGCGCCAGGCCGGGCGCATCACGTTCTCGGGCCCCGGTATCGAGCACGAGTTGCTGCCCGGCGCGCAAGACCGCTTGAGCTGGATCATTCAGTTGGCCGGCATCGCGCAGGCGCAGCCTGGTGCGCTGGCGCCGGGCAGCCAGATCGAGCTGTTCGTCGCCGGCACCCGCGGCGACGCCCAGGTCTGGCGCTTCGATGTGCTCGGTGACGAATGGCACAGCCCGGGCGACGGCATGCCGGACGTGCCCGCCGTGGTGCTGCGCCGCGAGCCCGTGCGGCCCTACGACACGCGCGTTGAAATCTGGCTCGACCCGGCGCGCTCCTACCTGCCGCTGCGGCTGCGTCTGTCAACCGTGCCGGGGCCGGATGCGCTGGAATGGTGGCTGCTGGCAATGACCCCGCCTTGAATACAGCCGCTTGGCACCCATGTAGCGCAACAGGAGGGCTCGAGTCATGCAGATGGTCTACAACTCAGACAGTTTCGTGGTCGTGCAGATCGACGTTGCCGATGAGGCGGCGCCGGCCGATGGCCTGCCCACGGCCGGCGCACCGGCCACGCGCGGCGGCTTCGAGATCGTCGACAAGTTCGCGCGCAAAGGCATCTTCATCGAAGGCGTGGTGGCCGCGCAGTTCAAGAGTGGCGTGCAGGCGCTGATGGCCAGCGGCCCGAACGAAGAAGCGCTCGACGACTTCATCGCCACCTACACCACCCTGGCCCAGCAGCCCCTCGTACTGCACTGAAAAATCTTTGCGCTGGCTTGCCAGCACCTGTCCTCTGCGCCAAGATGGGCCGCGTTAGCTCGCAGCCCATCTTGGGCCAAGCAGGAGACAGCCATGGCCAAGGGCCGCGTTGAAGGCACGTTGATTCCCTCGCCCGGGCTGGCCGCCAGCCCGGTGCTCGACCGGCTGTGCACGCACTTCGTGCTCACGCTCACGCTGCGCCAGGCCGGCCGCTTTAACCTGCGGCGCGACTGCAACAGCCTGATGTCGCTCACCGGCCGCCACCTGGTGTGGCCGGTGGCGGTGCTGGCCCGGCTGCGCGCCTTCTTGCGCGTGCGCTGCAAGGGCAACGAACATTGGCGCGGCCATGAGACGCTCGAAAACGAAGCCTTCATCGAACGCTACGGCCTGTGGCGCGGCCCGTACGAAGAAGGCACGCTGTTCTTCTACATCGATGAATACGTTAAAGACGCGCCCAAGGACATGTTGGCCGTGCTGGGTGCGAGTTGTGAATGGCTGGAACGCGCGCTGAAGAAGCAGAGCACGCTGGTGCAGAAGAACATCGACGCGCTGGCCGGCCTGTTGCAGCTCAACCCGGCCGAGCGCGCCTTGCTGCTGTACGGCACCTTGGCGCGCTACCAGCGCGACCTGCGTGGCCTGCTGGTGGAGTTCAAGGTCTCCAGCGCGCAAGAGGCCTATGCGGCACTGGCCGCCGTGGCCGGTGTGGATGCGCGCGAAGTGGCCGAAGCGCTGCGTGCCGGCTCACGGCTTGAGCGCGTGGGCATGGTCGAAAACCTGATCTCCGAACACAACATCACCGACCTGGCTGACCTGATGAAGGTGAGCGAGCAGTTGCCCCCGGTGCTGATGCGCGAGTACCGCGCCCCCGGCGACCTGATGGCCGTGTTCACCCGCCCGGCCAGCAAGAGCGACTTGCAGCCCAGCGACTTTTCATTCGCGGCCGAAGAAGTAACGGTACTGGTGAGCTTGTTGCGCCACGCCGTGCAGCGCAAGCAGCCGGGTGTGAACGTGCTGCTGTATGGCCCGCCGGGCACGGGCAAGACCGAGCTGGCCAAGGTCTGCGCCCAGGCCGCGGGCTTGCAGTTGTACGAGGTGGAATACGCTGACCGCGACGGCAATTCGCTCAGCGGGCGCGACCGTTATCGCAGCCTGCAGATCAGCCAGGTGTTCCTCAAGGGCAGCCCCGACGTGGCACTGCTGTTCGATGAAGTCGAAGACGTCTTCCCGCCCATTTCAAGCGAAGCCGCGCACCTCATTGCGCGCATGGACGCGAGCGACGCGCAGCCCAGCGCCAGCGTGAGCGGCAAGGCCTGGGTCAATCAGATCCTGGAAACCAACCCGGTGCCGGTGATCTGGGTCACCAACCGCATCGACCAGATCGACCCGGCGTTTCGCCGCCGCTTCCAGTACCACTTGATGCTCAAGAGCCCGCCACCCGGCGCGCGCGAAGGGCTGGTGTCGCGGTCTTTGGCGGGTGCGCCGGTGAGCGAAGGCTTCAGCGCCAAGCTGGCCGAACGCAAGGGCCTGACGCCGGCGCAGATTCGCACCGCGGTGCGTTTCGCGCAACTGGCCACGCCCGCCGGCGACACCGATGCGCCAGTCTTCGAAGCACTGCTGTTGCGCCAACTGGGCAATGCCGATGCGGCCCTGGGCAATGGCGCCAACGGCGAGCGCGGCGCGCGGCTGGTGGTGACCACGTACGACCTGAGCTTGTTGAACGTGGAGTCACGTTTTGAGGTGCCGCGGATCGTGCAAGCGTTGAAGAAGCGTGGCCACGGCACGCTGTGTTTTCATGGCCAGCCCGGCACCGGCAAAACGGCGCTGGCCGAACACATCGCGCAGGCCTTGCAGCGCCCGCTGATGATTCGCCAGGCCAGCGATCTTTCCAGCAAGTACGTGGGCGAAACCGAGCAGAACATGGCGCGCATGTTTGCCGAGGCGCAGGCCGAGCAATCGGTGCTGCTGCTCGATGAAGCCGACAGCTTCCTGCGCAGCCGGCGCATGGCCGAGCGCAGCTATGAAGTAAGCGAAGTGAACGAAATGCTGCAAGGCATGGAGCGCTTCACCGGCGTGTTCATCTGCACGACCAATCTGTTTGAAGACCTCGATGAAGCGGCATTGCGGCGCTTCACCTTCAAGATCAAGTTCAACGTGCTCAAGGCTGAAGCGCGCCAACGCATGTTCGTGGCCGAGGCGTTGGCGGGCGATGACTCGGTGTTAACCGATGAGCAGCGCCAGCGCCTGGCTCACCTGGATCAACTCGTGCCCGGCGACTTTGCGGCGGTGAAGCGGCAAATTGAAATCCTGGGCGACGCCTTCACGCCCGAAGAGTTCATGGCCCAGTTGGAAAGCGAGCACCGCGTCAAGCCCGAGGTGCGGCAGCGCCGCGGCATCGGCTTCATGAAGGCCGCGCCATAGCGGCTCCCATGGTGAGCCGTCATGGCGCCAGCCGCCCGGGCTGGACGCTCTTTCTACAATTGAGCGATGACTGCTCGCCCATCAAGCCCAACACCCCACCCCTTGCGCTACACGCGCGCCGCGGCACTGCCGGCGATTTTGCAAGAGCGCATCGTCATCATCGACGGCGCCATGGGCACCATGGTCCAGCGCCACGCTTTGAGCGAGGCCGACTTTCGCGGCACGCTGCTGGCCGCGCACAGCAAGGACGTGAAGGGCAACTACGACCTGCTGTCGCTGACCCGGCCCGATGTGATCAGCGCCATCCACGACCAGTACCTGGCCGCCGGCGCTGACATTATTGAAACCAACACCTTCGGCGCCACCTCGATCGCCCAGGAAGACTATGCCCTGGGCGCCATGGCCCGCGCCATGAATGTGGCTTCGGCCACCTTGGCCCGTGCGGCGTGCGTGCGCCACAGCACCGCGGCCAAGCCGCGCTTTGCCGCCGGCACCTTGGGCCCCACGCCGCGCACCGCCAGCATCAGCCCCGACGTGAACGACCCGGCGGCGCGCAACGTCAGCTTCGACGAGCTGCGCGCGGCCTACTTCGAACAGGCCTCGGGCCTGCTGGAAGGCGGCTGCGACCTGTTCCTGGTCGAAACCATCTTCGACACGCTCAACGCCAAGGCGGCGCTGTTCGCGCTGGACGAACTGATGGAACAAAGCGGTGAACGCTTGCCCGTGATGATTTCGGGCACCGTGACCGACGCCTCGGGCCGCATCCTTTCCGGCCAGACCGTGGCCGCCTTCTGGCATTCGCTGCGTCACGCCAGGCCGCTGAGCATCGGCTTGAACTGCGCGTTAGGTGCTGCGCTGATGCGCCCCTACATCGAAGAGCTGGCCAAGGTGGCGGGCGACACCTTCATCAGCTGCCACCCCAACGCCGGCCTGCCCAACCCGATGAGCGACACCGGCTTCGATGAGACACCCGAGGTCACCAGCAGCTTGCTCGAAGGCTTTGCACGCGAAGGCTTCATCAACCTGGCGGGTGGGTGTTGCGGCACCACGCCGGAGCACATTGCGGCCATCGCCAAGCGTCTGGCAGCTTACCGGCCGCGTTCGCGCCGCGACCCGCTGTTCACGGCGCTGGCGGCGGCTTGACGCTTCAGGGCAACGCTGAACAAGTCCCTCGCGGCGTGCGCACGCTCGCTTTGGGCGGTCCGCGGCGTTGCAAATGCTCGCAATACCTCCAGGTATTGCTGTGCTTTGCGCCTTGCGGCCCATCCCAAACCGAGGCGCGCCCATCCGCGGGGACTTGTTCAGCGTCGCCTTAGAATTCAAGCCGTCCCAAGGAGCGTTGCAACAGCGGCTTGAAGCGCGCTGCCAGGCTTGGGGCCACGCCGGTGCACAGCCGGCGTTTCGCAACGGCGCTCGCGGTTCAACACTGCGAGACTGCTTTTGACATCTGCCGCACTGCCCCTGCCCCTGCCCTTGCCTCTTCGCCTGTCAGGCCTGGAGGCCATGAGCATCGACGCCGGTTCACTGTTCGTGAACATCGGCGAGCGCACCAACGTCACCGGCTCCAAGGCCTTTGCGCGCATGATCCTGGAAGGGCGTTTTGAAGACGCACTGGCCGTGGCACGCCAGCAGGTGGAAAACGGCGCGCAGATCATCGATGTGAACATGGATGAGGCGATGCTGGACAGCCAGGCCGCCATGATGCGCTTCCTCAACCTGATTGCCGGCGAGCCCGAAATTGCGCGCGTGCCGATCATGATCGATTCTTCAAAATGGAGCGTGATCGAAGCCGGCCTGAAGTGCATCCAGGGCAAGGGCATCGTGAACTCGATCTCGCTCAAAGAGGGCGAGGCCGAGTTCAAGCGCCAAGCGACACTTGTCAAACGTTATGGCGCCGCCGCCGTGGTGATGGCCTTCGACGAAAAGGGCCAGGCCGACACCTTCGCACGCAAGACGGGCATCTGCCAGCGTGCCTACCGGGTGCTGGTGGACGACGTGGGCTTCGCCGCTGAAGACATCATCTTCGACCCCAACATCTTCGCCATCGCCACCGGCATCGAGGAACACGACAACTACGCGGTCGACTTCATCGAGGCCACGCGCTGGATCAAGGCCAACCTGCCCGGCGCCAAGGTGTCGGGCGGGGTGAGCAACGTGAGCTTCAGCTTCCGTGGCAACGACCCGGTGCGCGAGGCCATCCACACCGTGTTCCTGTACCACGCCATCCAGGCGGGCATGGACATGGGCATCGTCAACGCCGGCATGGTGGGCGTGTACGACGACCTGGAGCCCACGCTGCGCGAGCGTGTGGAAGATGTGGTGTTGAACCACAAACCGGCGCTCAAGCCTGGCGAGCCGGTGTTGACGGCGTCCGAGCGTTTGCTCGAAGTGGCTGACACCGCCAAGGGTGCGGCCAAGGATGAAACCACCCGCCTGGCCTGGCGCGTGGGCGGCGTGAACGAGCGCTTGAGCCACGCCCTGGTGCACGGCATCACCGAGTTCATCAACGTTGATACCGAGGAATGCTGGCAAGCCGTGCGCGGCGGCGGCGGGCGGCCACTGCATGTGATCGAAGGGCCCTTGATGGCCGGCATGAACATCGTGGGCGAGCGTTTCGGCGCGGGCAAGATGTTCCTGCCCCAGGTGGTGAAGAGCGCGCGGGTGATGAAGCAGGCGGTGGCGCACTTGCTGCCCTACATCGAGGAAGAAAAGCGCCTGCACGTGGCTGGCGGCGGCATCGCCAAGCCAAAGGGAAAAATAGTCATTGCAACCGTTAAAGGCGATGTGCATGACATCGGCAAGAACATCGTCACCGTGGTGCTTCAGTGCAACAACTTTGAAGTCATCAACATGGGCGTGATGGTGCCGGCGCAAGACATTCTTGAGAAGGCGCGCGTTGAAGGGGCCGACCTGATCGGGCTTTCGGGCCTCATCACACCCAGCCTGGAAGAGATGCAGCATGTGGCGGCCGAGATGCAGCGCGATGAATACTTTCGCTCACGCGCCACGCCCTTGCTCATCGGCGGGGCCACCACCAGCCGGGTGCACACGGCGGTGAAGATCGCGCCTCACTACAGCGGCCCGGTGGTCTATGTGCCCGATGCCTCGCGCAGCGTGGGTGTGTGCAGCGAGCTGTTGTCCGACGAACGCTCGGCGGCCTACCTGGCCGAGCTGAAGGCCGACTATGAACAGGTGCGCGCCCTGCACGCCCGCAAGAAGGTGACGCCTTTAGTTAGCCTGGCTGCGGCGCGGGCCAACAAGGCCGGCGTGGATTGGGCGGCCCATGTGCCGCCCGTGCCACGCGCCATGGGCCGGCGCGTGTTCAAGCACTACGACCTGGCCGAACTGGCGCGCCACATCGACTGGGGCCCGTTCTTCCAGACCTGGGACCTGGCCGGCCGCTACCCCGCCATCCTGCAAGACGAGGTGGTGGGCGACGCGGCGCGCAAGGTGTTTGCCGACGCGCAAGCGCTGCTGAAGAAGGTCATCGACGGCCGCTGGCTGCAGGCGCACGGTGTGGTCACGCTGCTGCCGGCCAACACGGTGGCGGACGACATCATCGAGGTCTATGCCGATGAGTCGCGCCGCCAGGTGCTGCTGCGCTGGCAGCCGCTGCGCCTGCAAAGCGAGCGCCCGGTGGTGGATGGTGTGAATGGAAAAGTACGGCGCCCGAATCGCAGCCTGACTGACTTCATCGCGCCCAAGGGTGTGCGGCCCGACTACATCGGCGCCTTTGCCGTGACCGCTGGCCACGGCGCCGACACGCGCGCCGCGCAGTTCGAGCAGGCCTTGGACGACTACTCCGCCATCATGCTCAAGGCCCTGGCCGACCGCCTGGCCGAGGCCTTTGCAGAACGCTTGCACCAGCGTGTGCGCACTGACTTGTGGGGTTATGCACCCGACGAAGCACTGAGCAGTGAAGCGCTGATCGCCGAGCAGTACCGCGGCATCCGCCCCGCACCCGGCTACCCGGCCTGCCCCGACCACAGCGTGAAGGCCGACATGTTCCGCGTGCTGGTGGCCGGCGACGTGGGCATGGCGCTCACCGAGAGCCTGGCCATGACGCCGGCGGCCAGCGTCAGTGGCTTCTACATGGCGCACCCCGCGGCGCAGTACTTCAACGTCGGCCGCATTGGCGAAGACCAGTTGCAGGACTGGGCTGTGCGCCAGCAGATGGCGCTGGACCTGGCGCGGCGGCGGCTGGCGCCAGCGCTCTAGGCGCGTGCTGTAAGCGCGTGCTGTCAGCGCGTGGGACCCCGTTCAAGCGGGGTGCTGAAGGCCGAGCCACGTTTCAGTCGCATCCAACGGTAAGGGTGGCCGGCAGCGGGGCAGATTTCATTAAAGATGCTTGCTGCGGCGTCGAGAATCAGCGATGGCGCCGGGGCCGTGACGTGGGCCGCTCGATGCACACCACCCAACCGCAGTTGTTTTCGGGAGCCGATGCGTGATCTACCTGTCCAAACACCGCGCACGCTGGGCGTGGACGCTGTCCCTGACCTTGACCCTTCTGCTGGCCGCGTGCGGTGGCGGCGGCAGCGAAGCCCCCGCAGCCCCCGAGCCACCCCCCGTCGTGGTGGAAAGGCCTGCCACGCGCGCCGAGGCCTCGCGCTTCCTCACGCAAGCCACCTTCGGCCCGACCGACACCGACATCGACCGTGTCAT
Organism: Burkholderiales bacterium; assembly: GCA_043756905.1. Lineage (GTDB taxonomy): Bacteria > Pseudomonadota > Gammaproteobacteria > Burkholderiales > Burkholderiaceae_C > Rubrivivax. The sequence goes on from JAYUQE010000428.1 coordinate 8,140, forward strand.
GGCCATCGGCTACGCGGCCTGGATCGACGAACAACTGGCCCTGCCTGCGGTGTCGCACCGCAGCCATGTCGAAGCGCGCGACGCCGAGATCAAGGCTGTCGATGCCACACGCAGCGCCGGCCAGGACCAGGTCTTTGAGACTTTCTGGAAGCAAGCCCTCACCGGCCCCGACCAACTGCGCCAACGCGCGGTGTTTGCGCTGTCGCAAATCTTCGTGATCTCGATGGTCGAAGACAACGTGGCCAACAACGCGCGGGCGGTGGCGGCCTGGCTGGACATGCTCGGCAATGATGGCCTGGGCAGCTACCGCACGTTGCTGGAAACGGT
>JAYUQE010000429.1:0-8445 GCA_043756905.1 Burkholderiales bacterium
GGGCTTGCTCGCGCGGCACGCCGGTGACGTTCAGCCCATATGAAACGTTAGCCAGCACGTTCATGTGCGGGAACAGGGCGTAGCTCTGGAACACCATGCTCACATTGCGCTCGGCCGGGCCCAGATCAGTGACATCGTGGCCGTCGATGATGATGCGGCCTGAGCTTGGCGCATCCAGCCCGGCGATCATGCGCAAGGTGGTGGTCTTGCCGCAACCTGAAGGGCCGAGGATGGTGGTGAGCGTGCCGCTGGGCACGCGCAAGTCGATGCCCTTCACGACCATGGGCGACGAAGGGCCGCCATAACGCTTGGTGACATTCTTGAATTCAATGCTCATGTGGACCTCCGACGAGCCGTCTCTAGGAAGGCCCGCGCCCCCTCGGGGGGCAGCGAGCGATAGCGAGCGTGGGGGCTCATATTCGTCTGCGGCCCAACTTGCGTTCACCCACCAAGAACTGAATGAGGCAGGTGGCCAAAGACATCAACACGATCAGCACCGTGCAGTACGCCAGCGCCACGCCATAGTCGCCATTGCCCACGCGGCCGATGATGTAGGTGGTGGCGAGTTCATTCTCGGCCGTCACCAGGAAGATCACCGCCGAAACCGTGGTCATGCTGCGCACGAAGCTGTATACCAGCGCGGCCACCAGCGCGGGTTTGAGTAGCGGCAGCACCACGCGGCGCAGCGTGGTGGCGGTGCTGGCGCGCAGCATGGTGGAGGCTTCGTCGAGCGATTTGTCGAGCTGCTTGAAGCTGGCCGTGCCTGCGCGCACGCCCACAGGCAAATTTCGGAAGATGAAGCACAGCACGATGATCAGCGCGGTGCCGGTGAGTTCGAACGGCGGCACGTTGAAGGCCAGGATGTAGCTCACGCCCAGCACCGTGCCGGGTATGGCAAAGGCCAGCAAGGCGGCAAATTCAAACGCCGATTGGCCACGGAATTGGGTGCGTGCCAGTAACCACGAGATCAACAGGCCCAGGGCCGAGCACAGCGGCGCGGCGATGGCGGCGAGCTTGATGGTGGTGAACAGCGAGTTCCAGGCTGTGCCGGCCCATATCCAATCGCGCCAGCCGTGTTCACCCCATTGCACATCGAACGCGGTGCGAAAGTGCGCCAGCGTGGGCGTGTAGTCGCGCCCCCAGGTCTGCACAAAGCCGCCGGCAAAGGCGAAGCAATACACCACCACGGTGAAGGCCAGCCAGGGCACGGCCACACCGCGCGCCAGGCGGCGCACGAGCGTGGGCAACGGCATGGCGAGGCCGGCATCGCCCTTGCCGGAAACGGTGGTGTAGTTGGTGCGCCCGAGCACGCGCTGCTGGACGAAGAACACCGCCAGCGCGAAGGCGGTGAGGATGAGCGCGAGCGAGGCGGCGCGGCCCTGGTCGTACTGCGCGCCGACGATGGCGAAGAAGATGTCGGTGGACAGCACCGCGAACTGCCCGCCCACCACGATGGGGTTGCCGAAGTCGGCCATGCTTTCAATGAAGCCCACCAGGAAGGCATTGGCCAGGCCGGGTTTCATGAGCGGCAGCGTCACCGTGGTGAAGGTCTTGATGCGGCTGGCGCGCAGGGTTTGCGCGGCTTCTTCGAGCGCGGGCGAAATGCCCTGCACCACGCCGCGCATGATCATGAAGGCGATGGGCGTGAAGGCGAACATCTGCGCCAGCCACACGCCGAACAGGCCGTAAAACCAGCGCGTGGGGGTGATGCCAAATGCCCACTCAAGCCCCTGGTTAACCAGCCCGGCGCGGCCGAAAAGCAGGATCAAGCCCAGGCCCACCACAAAGGGTGGCGTGATGATCGGCAGCAGGGCCAGTACGTTGAGCAGCTTCGATGACTTGCTGGACGTTTTGTGTGTGCCGCGCTCTGCCATCAGCGCGATGAGCGTGCCCAGCAGCGTGGTGCCGGTGGCAGTGATCAAGCCCAGGAACAGCGTGTTCCAGGCCACGCCGCAGCGCACGCCACCGGCCACGCAGCCCAGGCCCCACACGCGCTCATGGCCCAGGCGTTCGGCCAGCGATCGCAACGACCAGGCGCCGTCTTCGTTCACGAACGCGCCATGCAGCGCGGTGAGCACCGGCAGCGCCACGAACAGCAGCAGCAGCGCCGCGCACAACACCACGGCGCTGGCCACGAACAGGTCGCGCCTGAAGTAGCCCAGCCGGGCCAGGCCGGCGCCGAGCAGGATCAAAAGCGCCAGCAAGGCCAGCACAGCGCCGATGCCCATGCCGAACTGCCCCGTGGCCAGCGGCCCTAACGTTTGATTTAACCAACCCACCGACCAGCCGCGTGCGCCGATGGCAAAACCGCTGGCCAGCACGGTGAGCAGGCCCAGGCCGGCGCCAGCCGCCAACACGCGGCCCTGGTTGCGCCCGGCCGGCAAGGTGGCGGCAAACAAGCAGGCCAGCAGGCCGAGCAGCCCGCCCCACAGCCAGCCGCGGCCGTGAGCGGTGGCCTGCACCAGGCCGCTGGCGGTTTCAGGCCCACCGAAGACGCCGGGCAGCGTCTTCCACAAGCTCAGGTCTTGCGCAAAGTACCAAGGCAACAAGACGTAGGCGGCCAGGCCCAGGCCGGCCCAGCCAAACATGCTGATGCGTGCGCGCCGGCCCAGGCGGGCGGTCAAGGCGCCCGAAGCGTTCATTGGGCTGCCTTCGTGCTGCGCACTGCGGTGCGAGCCCCTTCGGGCGGCCGGGCGGGGCTCAGTGGGAACCCTTCGTGCTGCGCACTGCGGTGCGAGCCCCTTCGGGCGGCCGGGCGGGGCTCATCTCGGCAGCGAGTTAACTTCCTTCTCCCACTTGGCAATGAGGCGCCGGCGCTCGGCCGAGGCACCGTACTTGGCGTAGTCGTAGTTGATGAACTTGATGGCCTTGAAGTCAGGCACGCGCGGGTCGATCGGCGTGGCCTTGTTCGACGGCAACTGGAACTGCTTGGCCGCGGCACCGAACTGCTGCGCCTGCGCCGTGAGCGCCCAGTCGTAGAACTTCTTGGCGTTGGCCAGGTTGCGCGCGCCGGCCATGATGCTCATGCTGCCGATCTCCGCACCCGTGCCGTCGGCCGGGGTGATGGTTTCGACCGGAAAGCCCTGCATCTTTTCACCCGGGCCGTCGTGCACGAAGCTGATCGACACCGTGGTTTCACCGCGCGCAGCGGCCTTGATGGGGCCTGTGCCCGAGCGCGTGTACTGGCTGATGTTCTTATGCAGCGCCTTCATGTAGTCGAAGGCCTTGTCTTCGCCCATCAGTTGCACCAGCGTGGCCACCATGGTGTAGGCCGTGCCGCTGCTGGCCGGGTTGGCGACCTGGATCTCGCCCTTTAACGCCGGGTTGAGCAGGTCAGCCCAGGTCTTGGGCACGGGCAGCTTCTTCTTGGCCAGCAACTCGGTGTTGTAGCCAAAGCCCAGCGGGCCGGAATAGATGCCCACGGTGCGGAACTTCGACTGCGCAGCCTGCTGCTGCGCCCAGGCGTGCAATTGCGACAACGCGGGCGACTTGTATTCAACGCTCAAGTCTGATTCGGCGGCCTGTAAGTGCGGGTCGCCGGTGCCGCCGAACCACAGGTCGGTCTTGGGGTTGGCCTTCTCGGCGATCAACTGCGCCAGGGCTTCGCCTGAACCTTTGAGCGACATGTTGACCTTGATGCCGGTGGTCTTGGCGAACACGGTCTGGATCATGTTGCACCACTCGGCCTGCACCGAACAGATGATGTTCACTTGGCCGGCGTCTTGGCCCCAGGCTGCGCCGGGCAGCAAAGCCGCGGCCAAATAGACAACTCGAATGGGGTTCATCGTGTGACTCCGAATACGCAACCAAGGCATCGTAGCGAGGCCACACAGCAATGCCCGCACGCAGCGCACCGGACAAACCCGCGCCAGGCGCGGGCCGCGCTTCATGCGGCGCGCGGGTGGCAGTACAAGAGCGCGTGCAGGAGCGCGTGCAGGAGCGCGAATTGACCCGGGGATGAAACTCCTGCATCATCATATCTGTAACTAAATTACACGTCGCGGCAGCGCGATGGCACCGCAATGTCCTTCGATCTCGTCCTCTTCGGGGGCACTGGCGACCTGACCTGGCGCAAGCTCATGCCGGCGCTGTTTCAAGCCTTTCGCCACGGCAAGCTGCCAGCGGGCGGGCGCATCCTGGCGGTGGCGCGCGACGAACGCAGCGACGACGAGTACCGCGCCTTCATCAAGGAACGCTTTGGTGGTGTGGAAGCGTCCAAGCGCCCGAGCGATGAAGAATTTGCCCGCTTCGCGCAACTGCTGCACTACCGGCGCATGGACCTGGGCCGCGAGGTTGATTACGCCGGCCTGAAGGCCTGGCTCGATGAACGCAACGCCGACGTGGCGCTGTTGTTCCTGGCCACCAGCCCGCACCTGTTCCCGGTGATCTGCACCCAGCTTGGCGCCGTGGGCTGCAACGGGCCCAAGGTGCGCGTGGTGCTGGAAAAGCCGCTCGGCCATGACCTGGCCAGCGCGCGCGAAATCAACCGTGCCGTGGCGGCCTCCTTCACCGAACAGCAGGCCTTGCGCATCGACCATTACCTGGGCAAGCCGGCGGTGCAGAACCTGATGGCGCTGCGCTTTGGCAACGCCTTGTTTGAACCGTTATGGCGGCGCGAGAGCATTGCCAACATCCAGATCACCCTGGCCGAAAGCCTGGGCGTGGGCAGCCGCGGCGACTTCTACGACCGCACCGGCGCGCTGCGCGACATGATCCAGAACCACGCCCTGCAACTGCTGACCATGATCGCCATGGAGCCGCCGGCGCGCAATGACGCCGACGCCATTCGCGATGAAAAGCTGAAGGTGCTGAAGTCGCTCAAGGCCTTCACGCCGGAGAGTGTGGCGCGCGACGTGGTGCGCGGCCAGTACCGCGGCGGCAGCGTGGGCGGCAGCGTGGTACCGGGCTACCGCGAAGAGGTGAAGGTGCCCGCTGAAAGCGCCTGCGAAACCTTCGTGGCGCTGCGCACCGAGGTGCAGAACTGGCGTTGGGCCGGCGTGCCGTTTTACCTGCGCACGGGCAAGCGGCTGGAGCGGCCCGAGGCGCACATCGTGGTCACCTTCCGTGGCGTGCCGCACCCCATCTTCACCGGCGCGCACCAACCCAACCGGTTGGTCATCAAGCTGCAACCCGAAGACGGGCTGGAGCTGCAACTCATGGCCGCCAAGGGCAGCGGCCACGGCGATGCGCTGGCACCGGTGTCGCTCGACCTGGACTTCGACAAGGCCTTCGCCAGCGAGCGCGTGGGCGGCTACGAACGCTTGCTGCTCGACGCCCTGGCCGGGCGGCTGAACCTGTTCGTGCGCAGTGATGAGCAGGAGCAAGCCTGGGCCTGGGTCGAACCGATCCTGCACACCTGGGCCGCCGACAGCACGGGCCCGCGGCCCTATACCGCGGGCAGTTGGGGGCCGGCCGCGGCCAGCGCGCTGGTGGCGCGCGACGGCATGGTCTGGGCCGAAGAAGCCTGGTAGGCCTGACGCCAAAGCACACGCAAACACAAGTTAAATGCTCGACCGCATTCGCGCCGCCCTGCCCGCCCTGCCCCCGGCTGAAGCCCGCGTGGCCAAGCTGGTGCTGGCTGACGCGCGCGGCTTTGCCACCTTGCCGGTGAGCGAGCTGGCGCTGCGCTCACGGGTGAGCAAGCCCACGGTGATTCGCTTTTGCCGCAGCGTGGGCTATGACGGCCTGGCTGATTTCAAGCTCAAGCTGGCCGGCAACGTGAACGAGGGCGTGCCCTTCGTGCACCGCAGCGTGGACGTTGACGACAAACCCGGTGACCTGGTGGTGAAGGTGATCGACAACGCGGTGAGCGCGCTGCTGAAGTACCGCAACGCCGCGGCCAGCCATGCCATCGAACGTGCGATCGCGGCGCTGGCGCAGGCCGGACGCAACGGCGCGCGCATCGAGTTCTACGGCGTGGGCAACTCGGGCATCGTGGCGCAGGACGCGCAGCACAAGTTCTTTCGCCTGGGCGTGAACGCCAGCGCGGTGAGCGACGGCCATGTGCAGGTGATGAGTGCCACCATGCTCAAGCCCGGCGACTGCGTGGTACTGATCAGCAACTCGGGCCGCAGCCGCGACGTCATCGACGCGGCTTTGATTGCCAAGCGCAAGGGCGCCACGCTGATCGCTATCACCGCCAGCGGCTCACCGTTGGCGCTGGGCATGCAAGGCGCCAACCAGGTGCTGCTGGCCGCCGACCACCCTGAAGACCACGACCGCTACAGCCCGATGGTGAGCCGCTTGCTGCATCTGATGATCATCGACATCCTGACCACGGGCGTGGCTTTGCGGCTTGAGAGCAGCACGTTGCAGCCCTTGCTGCAAGAGATCAAGAAGACCCTGCGCGCCAAGCGCTATGTGGGTTCTTGAAGCGCCAGCAGTTCGGCCACGCCGTACAACTCGGCCAGTGCCTTGAGTTTGGCCGGCGCGCCCAGCACGGCCTGCGCGCCCAGGCGGCGCGCGGCCAGCAGCACGGCCAGGGCAGACGTGTCGAACTGCGCCAGGCCAGCGGCCTGCACCGACCAGGCCCCCGCCGCGCCTGCCTTGGCCGCCGCCTCAAGCTGCGCATGCACGGCGCGCGCTTCAACCAGCGTCAGCTTGGGCGGCAGGGCGAAGTCGGCCATGCTCAATCGCTTCAGCTCTTGGCCGACTTGTTCTTCTCGGCCAGCTTGGTGATCAAGCCGTCGATGCCGCTGGTGCCGATCTCTTGCGCAAAGCTGTTGCGGTACTGCTCGACCATCCACACACCCAGCACGTTCACGTCATAGATCTTCCATGACTCACCGGCTTTTTCAAGCCGGTAGTCGAGTTGGATCGGGTCGCCACGGCCGCGCACCAGGGTGCGCACCACGATGTCGGTGTCACCGGCGTTGGCGCGCAAGGGGCGCATTTCCACGGCATGCTCCTTCACCTGCGTGAGCGCGCCGGCATAGGTGCGCACCAGCAAGGTCTTGAATTCGGCCTGCAACTTGGCCTGCTGCTCGGGCGTGGCGCCGCGCCAACTGCGGCCCACCACGGCGGCGGTCATGCGCGGGAAGTTCACGCTGGGCATGACTTTGGCATCCACCAGCGTGACGATGCGGCTGACGTCACCGCCCTGGATGGCCTTGTCGGCCTTCACGGCGTCGATCACATCGGTGGACAGCTTTTGCACGAAGGCGTCAGCAGCCACATCGGCCGCCGTGGCGGCCACCGTGGCGCTCAGGGCCAGCGCGGCCAGGGCAAGGGTCAGCGGGCGTTTGAACATGTCGAATTCATCCTTCAAGTAACCAGGGGAAAAGTGACTATCGGGCTTGGGGTTGGGCACAACCTCAAGCCCGACAGGCGCCCAGCTACAACGCAGCGCCTGGGCTTTTGGTTCACGGCTTGGTTTCAGGCGGCTCGGCGATATCTGGCGCGTCGCCGTCGAAGATCAAACTGCGCCGGCGGGCCAGGTAGGCGTCGCGCACGAAGCTGTATTTGTCCAACGCAATGTCGTCGAGCATGCGCGACGCCCCCAAAAAGTTGGCGCGGGTGTTCACCGCCGTCAAGGCGTTCAGCGCGTAGCGGCTGCCACCGTCGTTGATGACCGTGGAGGGCGAGGCCATCAGGTCCAGCGGCATGCCCACCACATCGCGAATCGTGCTCGGCCCCAGCAGCGGCAACACCAGGTAGGGGCCCGAACCGAAGCCCCACTTGCCCAGCGTTTGCCCAAAGTCTTCGCTGCGCCGCTCCAGGCCTATTTCAGCGGCCGGGTCAAGGATGCCGAGCAGGCCGAAGACGCTGTTGGTCATGAAGCGCATGCCCATTTCCAGCCCGGTCTGGCCCTTGCCTTGGAGCAGGTGGTTGACGGCCGACCAGGCGTCGTAGAAGTTGCCGAAGAAGTTGTCAACGCCGGCGCGCACCAGGCTGGGAACGACGTCGCGGTAAACGGTGGCCACCGGCTTGAGCACTTTCTCGTCCAGCGCTTCGTTGAAGCTGAAGACCTTGCGGTTGAACTCTTCCCAGGGGTCTTTCTTCTGGCCTGGGCTCTGGGTGGTGGCCTTGCTGATCCGGTCGCTGAGCCTGGCGCCGGCCTTTTCGACGGTGGCGCAGCCGCCCAGTTGCAAGGCCACGCCCAGCAGCGCGACACCTACCCAGCCCCGCATGTCGAGCGGCTTCATTTCTTGGCTCCAGCGTCGGGCGTGCCGGCCTCGGCGGCCTTGCTGAAGAGGAACTGGCCGATCAGGTTCTCCAGCACCACGGCGCTTTGCGTTTGCTTGATGGTTTCGCCCGCCGTAAAGGTTTTGTCGTCGGCGCCAGGTTCGATGCCGATGTACTGGTCGCCCAGCAACCCGGCGGTGAGGATCTTGGCCGATGAGTCCTTCGGGAAGACAATGCCCTGGTCGATTTCCATGGTCACCACGCCCTGGTAGGTTTTGGCATCGAGCGCAATGGTCTTGATGCGGCCCACCGTGACACCGG
>JAYUQE010000430.1:0-8438 GCA_043756905.1 Burkholderiales bacterium
CCGCATTTCGGCGCGCAGGCATTGCGCCAGCGAATGCGCCGCCGCCTTGCTGGCCGAAAACGTGCCATGCGGCGGGAAGTTGGCCAGGGCGTAGATCGACAGCAGGTTGACCCACGCCGTGGCGTGGGCTGCACCATCGGCGGCGCGGCCTTTCAGCGCGGGGCCGAACTCTTGCGCCAGGCGCAGCAAGCCGAAGTAGTTGATGTCCATCTCGGCCCGGGCCACATCGGTGCCGCGCCGCGCGGCGATGCCGAATGTGCGGTGCAGCTCGGCGTTATTGATGACGATGTCGACCTTGCCGCCGACGGCGCCGGCCAGCTCGGTGACGGAGCGGCCATTGCTCAGGTCCAGCGGCACCAGGCTCACCTGCGGCAAGGTGCTGATGTCAGCCATGCCCGGCATCTGCTTCCAGGGCTCGGCATGGCCCACCCACACCAGCTCGGCGCCGGCCTTGATGAGCGCGTGCACCAGCGCCTGGCCCACGGCCGTCTTGCCATCGGTGACCAGCACCTTGCGGAACTTCGGGTCGCTGGTCATTTCACGCAGCATCTTGTCGTCAGCCATGTTGGGGGTCTCCAGTTCGGGGAACGCAATCACCACGGCGCGGCCGGCGCGGTCAAGCCGCGCGCTGACCCGCACGCGCTGCGGCTCGTTGCCCACGTCGCCATGCAGATGCACCATCAGCGTGGGGCCGGCATCGAGCTGCACCAGGCCCAGCCGCCAGGGCAGGCGTTCGCGGAAGAACAGGTCGTTGCTGTGGTGCAGCGTGGTGGCGGCCAGCAACTGCCCGGCGCCGCTTTGCACGTGCCACTTCAGGCGTGCTGAAAGGCAGGCGTGGCAGGCCTCGCGTGGCGGGTACTGCACAGCGGCGCAGTGCTGGCACACCTGCAACTCGAAGCGGCCTTCGGCGGCGGCCACGGTCAAGCCCATGGCCGTGCGGCTGCGGCCCCAAGGCGGCAGGTTCATTTGCGGCGTGCGCAGGATGGGGTTCTTGCGCCGCGGCTTCATCAAGGGCATCGTCATGTTGCTCGCCCCAGGATGGCGGCGGCCGTACACAAGCAGCGGTCGTAAGTGACCATGCCGAAGCCGCCCACCATGCCGAGCTGCACGCCCTTGACAGCGCGGCCAGCCGCCTGATCGGTGAGCTGGCGAATCGCCTCGGTCACACCCATGAAGCCACCCGCCGCGCCCGCCTGGCCGCTGGAAAGCTGGCCACCCGAGGTGTTGATGGGGAAGCTGCCATCAAACGTTAGGTTTTGCGCGCGCAGGAATTCAGGCCCCTCGCCCTTGGCGCAAAAGCCCAGGTCTTCGGCCTGGATCATCACGATCACGGGGTAGTCGTCATAGGCTTGCAAGAAGCCGATGTCGGCCGGCTTGGCATCCGCCATCGCGTAAAGCTCGGGCAGGTCGACGCGCCAGCCGCCGCGTTCCATCACGGGGTCGGCGCTGTAGGCGTTGTGGCGTTCGATGGCGCCACGCAGGGTGGCAAAGGGCAGGCCGAGATCGCGCGCCCGGCCCTCGCTCATCACCAAAAAGGCTTCAGCACCGGCGCAGGGCATGACGCAGTCGAACAGGTGAATCGGGTCGGCAATCGGCCGCGCGGCCAGGTACTCGTCCAACGTTAGCGGCTTCTTGAACAGGCGCGAACCGTAGGCCAGTGCGTTGTGACGCTGATCAACACAAATGCGGCCAAAGTCTGCGCGCGTGGCGCCGTACTTGCCCATGTAGTGCGCGGTGATGAAGGCGAAGATGGCGTTCGGCCCGCCCGAGCCATAGGGGTAGGTGGCGTCGCGCGCAAAGCCGCTGAAGCTGCCGAGCATGAGGCGGAAGGAATCGACCTGGTTGGTGTCGGCCGCCACGCAGGCCACGATGCTGGCGTCGCCCGCCTGCACCGCGCGCGCCGCGCGGCGCAGTGCCATCACGCCACTGGCGCCGCCGGTGGGGATGTGGTCGAGCCAGCGCGGGCTCAAGCCGAGGTGCTGGGTCACGCCCACAGCAGTGTCAGGCGCGAGCGAAAAGCTGCTGACGGTGAGGCCGTCGATCTGCTCCTTGGGCACGCCGCTTTGCTTGACCAGGGCCTGGATCGCCTGGCCGAGGAACCAGTGCGCGCTGCGCGTGGAATAACGCACATAGGGCACCGTGACCGGCACGGCCACGGCCACGCCGTCGTAACCTTGCCGGGTGTTGATGAACGTCATGCGTGGGGTCGTCAGGCCTGGCGCTTCTTCATGGCGCGCGTGTCGATGCAGTGGGCCTGGCCCGGCAGGGCCTGCGCCAACGCCTTTAACTCGCCGCGCTGGATTTTTTGCGAGGCGGTGAGCGGGAGCGCATCGACGAACGCCACATAGCCCGGCGCCTTGTAATAGGCCAGGTGCGCCAGCGCATGTGCAACGATGCTGGCGGCCAGTTGCCCGCGTTGTTCAGCGCCAACGCGCTCGTGCGTTACCACACAGGCCAGCACTTCATCGCCACGCACGGCATCAGGCGTGGCGGCCACGGCCACCGCTTTGACAGCGGCGTGCTGGTTGAGCACGCTTTCCACTTCCACCGCGGCGATGTTCTCGCCGCTGCGGCGGATGATGTTCTTGCGCCGGTCAATAAAGTGCATCAGGCCTTGGGCGTCGCGGCTGACGATGTCACCGGTGTGGAACCAGCCCTGCTCCCAGGCTTCTTCGGTGGCCTGCGGGTCTTTCAGATAGCCGGCGAAGAAACCATAACGTGGGTCTGCACCGGCATGGCGCACCCACAGTTCACCGGGCTGGCCGATGTCGGCCTCAACGCCGTCTTCGCCAACGATCACCACTTCCACATCAGCGCCTTCGCGGCCGAAGCAACTGCTGCCCACCGCGCGCGGTTCGGTGTTGGCCATCACCACCGCGCCGGCGCCGGTTTCCGTCATGGCCCAGGCTTCAAGCAAGGGGAACGCGAAGCGCTGCTCGAAGGGTGCCTGCAAGGCTTTGTCCACCCCCGCGCCAAAGCCGAAGCGCACGGTATGTTGGGAATCGTCGTCACGCGCCGGCGCCTTCATCAGCATGGCCGGCATCACGCCCAGGTAATGCACCACGCTGGCCCGGGCCTCACGCACGCTGGCCCACCAAGTGGCGGGGTGAAAGCGGTCGAGCACGATCAGGCAGCCGCCGGTGAGCAGCATGGCCATCGTCGAGTACGCCATGGCGTTCATGTGCACCAGCGGCAGCGGCGTGAGCAAACGTTCCCGCCCCGCTTGCAAGGCCGCCAGACCGCCAATGTTTGCGTACCAATGCCCGGCATGCAGGAAGTAGCGGTTGGGCAGGATGCAGCCCTTGGGCTGGCCGGTGGTGCCCGATGTGTAGAGCAAGGCGCATTCGCTCAGGCCTTCAATGGCCCACTCGGCCAGCGGCGCCGGGAACGGCGCGGCGGGTGGCAGCTCGCCATCGGCCAGCAGCGCCAGCGGGTGGCCCGCGGCCGTGGTGGCTGCGCGCAGCGCGGCGTGCCGCCCAGGCAAGGCCACGGCGAGCGCGATCTCGGAATGGCCCACCAGATATTCCAGCTCCGCAGCACGCAACTCGGCGTTGATGGGCACCACCGAGACGCCCAGGCCGTTCAGCGCGAACCAGTGCAACAGGAAGCTCGGGCGGTTTTCCAGCAGCAGGCCCACGCGGTGGCCATGGCCATAGCCGGCGTTTGAATAGGCAGTGCGCAAGGCATTGATGCGCTGCTGCGCCACGGCGTAGCTCAGCTCACCCGCGGCGATGCCGTAGGCCGCGGCGGTTTCAGGCAAGACCGCGACAAACGAACTGCCCGGCCAGTGCTGTGCCGTGGCTTCGAAGGCCGCCGCAACGGTGTGAAGGGCTGCGCTCAACGGCCGCCCTACATGAACAACTGCATGCTGCCGAACGCCGCGTCGCTGTTGACCAGATCGACACGCTTCAGACGGATCTTCAACGCTCCCTCATGCAGCGCGAGCGTGTGCGTGGCCCAGCCGGCGTAGAGCGTTTGCTGGTCCAGCCGCGTTTCAACGTAGTGGAATGCGGTGCGCGTGGTGAACACAGCGGCGGCTTCGTCGCGCGCCGTCACCAACGGCGTTTGCAGCAGGTGGTGGCAGCGGCTCCTGGGTTGCTGCGAAAACGTTCGCGCGCCGCGCAAACGCTCCACGCGCACGCTCAACAGCAGCTTGTCTTCGTACATCAGCGATGCTTGCAGCTTCGCATCAGTTTGCCCAGGCGTGAGCGGCATCCAGTAGTGGCCATCTTCGGCAAACAGCGCCAGCCAATCGTCATAGCGGCACTCATCAAGCAACTGTGCTTCAGCCACCACGAAATCGATCAGTTGCTGATTCGCTGGCATGGTCATCAAAAAACCTCCGTGCTGCGCACTGCGGTGCGAGCTCCCTTCGGAACGGCCGGGCGGGAGCTCATGACAGCACCCCTTCCTTCATCGTCGCCGTCATGTAGGTCACCCAAGCCCGCATCTGGTTGCGCATTTGCCATTCACTCGTGCCGTTGGTGGCCACGTTCACCTGGCCGCGTTCAGCCGGGTCGTACAAACGCGCCATGTTCACCCATTGCGCGGCGCGGGCGTGCAGGCCGTGCTGCGCGCGTTCGTACATCTCCAAATCATCATGCCCCACCACCGAGGTGGGGGCGTTGACCAGGCGGTTGTACATGAGCGTGCGTTCAAGCAGCAGGTCGGGCGCGCCCACCAGGCGGAAGGTCCAGCTTTCGACCATGGTCCTGTCCGCCGCAATGGGTTTGAACAGACGCAGCGTCTGGATCGGCCCCTTGACCATGATGTTTGGGAAGTAGACCGTGTTGTGCCGCACCTCGCCCAGGATCTGCTTGGCGCGCTCTTCGCCGTAGGCCGCAGCCATGCTTTCAAGGTAGCCCGGCACGGGCGAATAGGCAGCATGGATGGAGTCGGCCACGCCGGTGTGGCCATGGCCATTGGGCCAGATGCGGATGCCCATTTTTTCGAAGAACGCATAGGGGCTGACGAAGGGCGCGAACAGCTCCACGGCCATCGGCTTGGGCGTGCCGGCGGGCGCGGCCTGCCACACCTTTACCGCGGTGCCGGCCGATGATTCATGCGCCACCATGGGGTGGCAGGTGTCGGTCTGGTTATCGACCAGCATCTTCCAGTTGCACGGGTGCAGGTAGCGCATCACGCCGCCGGCCACTTCGAGCTTGCCTTCGGGCGAACGCTCGACCATGTTGTCTAACGTTGAGAGTGACTCGCCGAAGAAATCTTCGAAGCCCACGCCCTGCCGGTTGAGCCGGCAGAAGACGAAATCGCGGTAGACCTGCACTGCGCCCACCGGCACCATGCCGCGCTTGGCCTCGCAGTCATCGAAGCCGGTGTTGTCGTAGCCCTTTTGCAGCGGAATGGCCAGCAGCGAGCCATCGGTCTTGTAGCTCCAGCCGTGGTACGGGCAGCGGAAGAAGCGGCCGGTGTGGCCGCTGCCAACAGGCACCACCTGCACGCCCTTGTGCGCGCAGCGGTTGTAGAGCACGCGCACCGTGTCGTCGCTGTGGCGCACCATCACCACGGCCTGGTCGCCCACGGTGGTGCTGTAGAAGTCACCCGGCTTGGGCACCTGGCTGGCATGGCCCACATAGGCCCAGGTGTTAGCAAACAGGTGCTCCATTTCCAGCGCAAACACCTCGGCGCTGATGTAGCAATCTTTGTGGATTTCGGTGTCGTGCACCAAGGCGGCCACGGCTTGTGGGTTGCTGCGGTACTTGCCCGTCATCGTGCCTCCTGATGTTCGTGGGCCGCGCGATGGGCGTCAGGCCAATGCATGCTTGACCAACGCCGCCTGCAAGGCCTTGCCGTGCTCGTCCATCAACGCGGCCTGGCGCAGTTCGCCCAGCACCGCCGCAGTGACCTGCGCCCCGCCGCTTAACCTGGCACTGCGCAGGGCAGCATAGTTGCGCAGGCCGCGCTCGTGGGTGTCGCCATAGCCTTTCACCAGGCCCTGGCAGCGCGCGATTTCCACGGCCAGCGGCAGATCTTGCGCCGCCACTTGCCGTACGTCAGCCAGCCAGGCTTCGATGCGCTGGTCTTCATGCGCAAAGCGCAGCGTGCCACGGCGCCAGCGCTGCAAGCCCGCCACCCCGCGCAACATCAGGAAGCCGCGCAATGAACTGGTCATCACCACGCGCCCCTTGGCAGCCAAGCGGGCCACCACGCGGCGCGGCCAGTTTGAAGCCAGCAGCCAGCGCCCCAGGCCGGCGGGCAAGGAGTCAGCAATTTCCTGCAAGCGCGGGTGCATGTATTCGTTGATCGCCAGCACCTGGCCGGCCGCCACCTTCACTTCGCTGCGCACCCGCTCGAAGCGCGTGCCGCGGGTCTTCAAGTCGGCCACACGAATGGTGTCTTCGTAAGACATCCACAGCGCCAGGTGGCGTGCCACCTCAAGGCTCAGCGCGTGGCTGGCCGGCGCCTGCGCGCGTTCGACGGCCTGCACCGCTTCCAGGCGATCGAGATACAGCGCGGCATAGGCCGGGTCTTGATAGTCGACCAGCCGGCGCAGGCCTTCAATGACGATGTGCAGGGCAGCGCCGCTGTGGCTGCGCGCGGCACGGTCTATCAAGGCCTGCACCTGCGGGTGGCTGGCCTTGGGCAAGGCCGATGTGACCACAGCGGGAGCGTCGAGGTGCGCCGGCGCATCAGGCTGCGCGGCGCGTTCAAACGCTGCGGCGAAGGCCAGCAGGCTGGCTTCCACGCCAACCCCGCCGCGGCGAATGGTGTCTTCAAACGCCGTGCGCTCGAACGGCAACACGCCCGTGCCGGCCAGCGCGCCAAACAGCACGGCGCTGATCACGCTGGCGCTGGCCTCGGTGGCCTGCGCCATGTCGTAGGCCACAAAGCGCTTGGCCGCGGCGCGGGCTTGCTCCAGCAACGCTGCGCTGTCAGCCCGGCCATCGGCCATGGCGATTTTCTCGGCGATGGCATAGACCCGGTGGGTCGATGCCACCAGCGTGGTGCGATCGGGCGTGACCAAGCCGCGCTGCACGGCGCGCGCGGCCTCCATCAGTTCAGACGCCAGCACCACATCCACATCGCCCGGCAGCGGCATCAACGCCAGCACGGGCGTGGCACCGGCCTGTTGCGCCGCCGCGGCGGAAAACAGTTCAACGTAATAGATCGTGGCCCCCGTGCGCTGCGCCACGCCGGGCACCGAGGTGGCCTGCGCAATGTGGCCGTTATGTTGGCCCAGATCGACCAGCCAATCGGCCAACACGCCACCGCCTTCACCGCCCATGGCGAGGATGGCGATCTTGATCGGCTGAGCCGGGTTCATCTTCAAGATGCCAGTCAAAACGCAAACCGCGCACGTTGCGCGGCGGCGCGCCGTTGCAGCCAGCCAATCACCGCACCGCGCACGCTCTGGCGCAGCTTGTCCCAAACGTTAGGGTTGCTCACGATCTGCGCCTTGTAGAACGACGGGCACAACACGGCAGCGTGCGCGACCTCGCCGCACAGGCCGCAGCCGACGCAGGAGTCGACGACCGCGGCCACCGGGTCGGTGCGCAGCGGGTCGGGGTTGGGCTTGATGGTCAGGCTCGGGCAGCCCGACAGGCGGATGCAGGAATGGTCGCCGGTGCAGGTGTCGGCATCGACGCCGAAGCGTTCGCGCACCACGCGCTTGCCGGCCGCGATGTCTTGGCGCACCAGCGGCTTTTCACGCCGCTGCTTGTTGAGCATGCATTCGCTTTGCGCGATCAGCACCTTGGGGCCCTTCTCGGGCGTGGTCAGCGCCTCTTTCAGCGCCGCCGTCATGGCCTTCAGGTCATAGGTGTTGGTGAGCGTGCGCGCCCAGGTCACGCCCACGCCGCGCACCGCCTGTTCGATGGCATGGCCGGTGCTGCGCGTGGGGTTGCGGGCCTGCGACGACAGGATGTCTTGCCCGCCCGTGGCCGAGGTGTAGTTGTTGTCGACGATGACGGTGAGGTTGCTGGAGCGGTTGAACACAGCGTTGGCGATGCCGCTGGTCAGGCCGTTATGCCAGAAGCCACCGTCGCCCATCACGCTGATGGCGCGCTTGCCATTGCCAGGCGTGTTCATGGCCGCCGCGCCGGCCGCACCCAGGCCATAGCCCATGGTGGTGTTGCCCAGGTTGAACGGCGGCAGGATGGAAAACAAATGGCAGCCGATGTCGGCCGAGACATGGTGCTCGCCCAGTTCGCGCTCCACCAGTTTCATGGCCGTGAAGATCGGCCGCTCGGGGCAGCCGGTGCAAAAGCCCGGCGGGCGGGCGTGGACATTGGCCGTGGCTTGAATGGCGATGACCTGGTGCGCCGGCTGCGGCACGGGCAACACCGGCGCCGCAACCAAGCGGCCATAACGCTGCAAGAAACCGCGCACGCCGGCCAGCACTTCGGCCGCGGTGTATTCGCCAGCCAGGGGCAGCATGTCCTTGCCGTGCAGCGCCGCCGGCTCACCCGCGCTGCGCAAGA
>JAYUQE010000431.1:0-3096 GCA_043756905.1 Burkholderiales bacterium
TAAGGAGAAAACATGAAGATCAAACTGCTTCTCGCCACATTGGCGACAGTCCTGTCCTTGTCCGCCACGGCCCAGACCGAAGTCCAATGGTGGCACTCGATGCCCGGCGCCCTGGGCGAATGGGTCAATGACCTGGCCAAGGACTTCAACGCCAGCCAGAAGGACTACAAGGTCGTAACGACCTTCAAAGGCAGCTACGACGAGTCGATGACGGCCGCCATCGCCGCGTTCCGCTCCGGCAACGCGCCGCATGTCCTGCAGGTCTTCGAAGTCGGTACCGCCACCATGATGGCCAGCAAGGGCGCCATCGTGCCGGTGGCCAAGGTCATGGCCGACGCCGGCCAGAAGTTCGACCCCAAGGCCTATGTGCCCGCCGTGGCCGGCTACTACACCGCACCCAACGGCCAGATGCTGAGCTTTCCGTTCAACAGCTCCACGCCTGTCTTCCACTACAACAAAGACGCCTTCAAGGCCGCCGGCCTGGACCCTGAAGCGCCGCCCAAGACCTGGCCTGAAGTGGCGCTGGCGGCAGCCAAGCTCAAGGCCAGCGGCCACAAGTGCCCGTTCACCACCAGCTGGATCAGCTGGACACAGCTTGAAAGCTTTTCGGCCTGGCACAACACCTTGTTCGCCACCAAGAACAACGGTTTTGCCGGGTTGGACGCGCGCCTGGCCTTTAACACCCCGCTGCATGTGCGCCACATCGACAACCTGGCCAACATGGCCAAGCAGGGGCTGTTCATCTACAAGGGCCGCGGCAATGCGGCTGACGCCACGTTCGTGTCGGGCGAATGCGCCATGGCCACGGGCTCTTCTGCGCTGTACGGCAACATCAAGCGCAATTCCAAGTTTGCCGCGGGCATCGGCACCCTGCCCTATTACCCCGATGTGGCCGGTGCGCCGCAAAACACCGTGATTGGCGGCGCCAGCCTGTGGGTGATGTCGGGCAAGAAGGCTGAGGACTACAAGGGAGTGGCCGGTTTCTTCGCGCACTTGTCGAAGACCGACATTGCCGCCGCCAGCCACCAGCGTACGGGCTACCTGCCGGTCACCCTGCAGTCATTCGAGGTGACTGAAAAATCAGGCTTCTACAAGCAGAACCCGGGCACCGATGTCTCGGTGACGCAGATGATCCGCAAGACCACCGACAAATCACGCGGCGTGCGCCTGGGCAACTTTGTGCAGATCCGCACCATCATCGACGAAGAAACCGAGAACATCTGGAGCGGCAAGAAGAGCACGGAAGAAGGTTTGAACGATGCCGTGAAGCGCGGCAACGAACAGTTGGAACGGTTCCAGAAGGCCAACAAGGGTTGATGTGAATCGTTGCGATCGTTAACAGGCCAGGGCAGAAGATTGGCCACTGAAAAGCGCGTCACCTTCCGCAGCCCCTGGCTGCCCTGGCTGTTGATCGCACCCCAGATGCTCATCATCGGGGTGTTTTTTTTCTGGCCGGCGGGGCAGGCGGTGTACCAGAGCGTGCTGTCGCAAGATGCGTTTGGCACCGTCACAGAATACGTCGGCCTGGAAAACTTCCGCCAACTCTTTGCCGACGAAAGCTACCTCGGCTCATTCAAGACCACGGCGGTCTTCTCCATCCTGGTGGCCACCAGCGGCCTGACCATCGCGCTGCTGCTGGCGGTGATGGCCGACCGCGTGCTGCACGGCAGCTCCATCTACAAGACCCTGCTGATCTGGCCTTACGCCGTGGCGCCGGCGGTGGCTGGTGTCCTGTGGTTGTTCATGTTTGCCTCACCGATGGGCGTGGTGGCGTTCGGCTTGCGCCAGATGGGCTATGAGTGGGACCACCTGCTCAAAGCCAACGACGCCATGGCGTTGATCGTTGCCGCAGCGGTGTGGAAGCAGATTTCCTACAACTTCCTGTTCTTCCTGGCCGGCTTGCAATCCATTCCCAAGAGCCTGATCGAGGCCGCGGCGATCGACGGTGCCGGGCCGTGGCGGCGCTTCTGGACCATCATTTTTCCGCTGTTGTCGCCGACCACGTTCTTCCTGCTCGTGATCAACATGGTCTACGCGTTCTTCGACACCTTCGCCATCGTCGACGCCTCCACCCACGGCGGCCCGGGCAAGGACACGGCGATCCTGGTCTACAAGCTGTACTACGACGGCTTCAAGGCGCTGGACATGGGCGGCTCGGCAGCGCAGTCGGTCGTGTTGATGGCGATCGTCATCACTTTCACCGTCTTGCAATTCCGCTTCGTCGAAAACAAGGTTCAATACTGAAGTGGGCATGTGAGCAGCCATGGTCGAACGCCGCCCCTTGCTCAACCTCATGGCGCACCTGGTGTTGCTGCTGGGCGTGGCCGTGGTCGCCTTCCCGGTCTACCTCACCTTCGTAGCGTCAACGCAGACGCCGCAGCAAATCCAGGGCAGCGTGCCGATTTCGCTGATCCCGGGTTCCTATGGGTTGGAAAGTTATCGCCTGGCGCTGTTCGGCGGCACCACCAGCGTGGGCAGCAACATTCCGGCGGCCGGGCCGATGCTGTGGATCAGCCTGGTCAGCGCCTTGATCATCGCGCTGGGCAAGATCGCCATCTCGCTGCTGTCGGCGTTTGCCATCGTCTACTTCCGATTCCCGTTCAGGAACCTGGTGTTCTGGCTGGTGTTCGTGACGCTGATGCTGCCGGTGGAAGTGCGCATCTCGCCCACCTACGGCGTGGTGGCCGCCCTGGGCATGCTCAACACCTATGCGGGCTTGACGGTGCCGCTGATCGCCTCGGCCACCGCCACCTTCCTGTTCCGCCAGTTCTTTCTAACCGTTCCAGATGAGCTGACGGAAGCTGCGCGCATGGACGGCGCCGGGCCGATGCGTTTCTTCAAGGATGTGCTGCTGCCGCTTTCAACCACGTCCATCGCCGCGCTGTTCGTCATCCAGTTCATCTACGGCTGGAACCAGTACCTGTGGCCGTTGCTGGTGACGACCGATGAAACCATGTACCCGGTGGTGATGGGCATCAAGCGGCTGATCACCGGCGAAAGCTACATCGAATGGAACGTGGTCATGGCCACCGCCATGCTGGCCATGCTGCCGCCGGCGCTGGTGGTGATGCTGATGCAGAAGTGGTTCGTCAAGGG
>JAYUQE010000432.1:0-8397 GCA_043756905.1 Burkholderiales bacterium
GGGGCGGCGCCTTGCACGCGCGTGAGCAGCTCGTTGTCTTCGCGGGTCATGGCCATGGCCGGGCTTTCTGAGTCAAGCCGCCTGCACCACGGCCAGCACTTCAAGCTGCACCAGCATGCCATGCTGCAAAGCCTGCATGGTGATGTGCCGGGCTGGCCGATCGTCAGGGTTGGGAAAGGCTGCCAGCCACTGTGCGTTCACGGCGTCGTGCGCGCCGTCGTCATTCAGGGTCACGGCCAGCTTCACCACATCGTTCATGCTGGCGCCGCCCACGGCCAACAGCGCAGCCAGGTTGGTGAACGCGTTGCGCACTTGCTCGGCGGCGACGCCCGGCAGCGCACCGTTGGCAGGGTCTTTGCCTGCTATGCCCGACGAACAAATGATGTTGCTCACGCGCGCACCCAAGGGAATAGGTGCCTTGTGTCCAACGTTAGGAACGTGCAGTGAGCGTGCGCGCCGGGTCATGCTTGCTCCGCCCCGGCCGGCTCGGCCTCAAAGAAACTGTGCGGCACGGTGGCCAGGAATTCCGAGAACCCGGTTGATCCCACCGGCAGGTGCGCCAGCATGGCCTGCGCCGCGGCGTCTTCATCACCGGCTTGAATTGCGCGCGCGATCTTCAAGTGCTCTTGCAGGCTCTTGCTGACCTGTGCCTTGTTTTGAAAGTCCTTGATGCGGTAGCGTTGGATCATGCGCCGCGCCTGGCTGATCTGCCCGGCCAGCACTCGGTTGCGGCTGCCGGCATGGATGGCTTCATGGAACGCCGCATTGGCTACGCGGTACTCGGCGGCACCGCCGTTCACGGCGGCCTCGTGGCATTGGGCCAGGGCGTCATCGAGCTGGCTGCGCAAGGCATCGTCAATCCGTCGCGCGGCGAGCTTGGCGGCCACGCCTTCGAGCTCGGCAATCACTTCGAGCATGGAACGCAGCCGGGCGATGCTCAGGCCCGCCACCGTGATGCCCTGGCGCGGGTTGATGCGCACCAGCTCGCGCGTGGCCAGTTGCTGCAGTGCTTCACGCACCGGCGTGCGCGAGACTTCAAAGCGCTGCGCCAGCGCACGTTCATCGAGCACCGAGCCTGGCGGCAGGCGGCCGCTTTCGATTTCGCTTTGCAGGGCGATGCGGATGTCGGCGGCTCGGCCAATACGCGCCGGGGCTTCGGCTTCCAGCACAACAGGAACGGGTTTGAGGGCTGGCATGGTGTTGTCGTGACGGAACTCGTGCTTCCAGCATGCCACAGCTTCGTTTTGGTATGCAGTAGGGTATGTCATGAGTGCCAAGTTTTGGCGCCGCGCCGTTGCCTGCTTTGCTCGCCATCGCGCTCTCTTCACCTATGACAACGAGCCTTTGAATGAGCGCTGAAGCAACGCCTACGGGGGCACCGCCGCGCAGAGGCGGCCCGCGTTGGTGTATTGAACTGCCGCTTGTGGCATGCCAGGCTGCGGATATGCCCAACGTTGATGCTCAGCGCCCCCTGGCGGCGCAATCGCTGGCGCGGCTGCTCAATCCGCGCGCGGTAGCCATCGTCGGCGCCTCGGCCGACCCGCGTTCCTTTGGCGGCTTCGTGCTCGGCAACCTGGAGCGCTTCGGCTTCGGTGGTGCCATTTACCCGGTCAGCCGCAGCAGCGCCGAAATCAACGGCCGCCCCTGCGTGGCCAGCCCGCTGGCTTTGCCGCAAGACGTTGACGTGGCCGTGCTGGCCATCCCGGAAGCCGGCGTGCCGCAGGCCTTGCAGGAACTGGCCCTGCGCCGCTGCCATGGCGCCGTGCTGTTCGCATCGGGCTACTCCGAAGCCGGGCCCGAAGGCCAGGTGCGCCAGGCACAGTTGGCCGCAGCGGCACGCGCTGCTGGCATCCTGTTGCTGGGGCCCAATTGCATGGGTTTCACCAACTTTGCCGCCGGCGTGGCGCTCACTTTCGAGCCTTTGCAGGCCGCGCCGCACGAACAGCGCGCCGGCATTGCCGTGCTGGCGCAAAGCGGCGCCATGGCGGCGAACATGCGCGATGCGTTCAGCAGCCGCGGCCTGCCCGTAATAACTGCGCTTTCCACAGGCAATGAAGCCGGCGTGCGCATTGAAGACGCGCTGGCGCATTTCATTGCCGATGAGCAAACCCGCGTCATCGCCGTTTATGCCGAGCAACTGCGCGCGCCGCAGCTCTTTTTGCAACTGGCGCAGCAGGCCCGCGCTGCCGGCAAACCCATCGTCCTGCTCATGCCTGGCCGCAGCGCCCGCGCGCAGCAAGCCGCGGCGTCACACACCGGCGCCATGACGGCTGACCACGCCGTGGCCAGCACATTCTTGCAGCGCCAGGCCGTGGTGCAGGTGGGCAGCATTGATGAGCTGTTCGACACCACCGCCATCCTGCTGCGCCACCCGCAGCCCGCCGCCGGCGGCACAGCGTTCATGACCGGCTCGGGCGCGTTGAAGAACCTGGCGCTCGATTTTTGCGACGAGATTGGCCTGGCCCTGCCGGTGCTGCGCAGCACCACGGTGGCGACGTTGCAGGCCAAGCTCCCCGCCTACGCCGTGGCTGAGAACCCGCTTGACACCACCACCATCGGCGTGCGCCAGCCCGGCCTGGTGGGCGAGCTGGTGCACACGCTGTTGGCTGATGAAGGCATGGGCAACCTGGTGCTGAGCATTCCGGTGGGCCCGCTGATGGCGCAGCGCGACAAGGCCGACCACATCGTGCCGGCCCTGGCCGCTGCGGCCAAGCCCGTGGTGCTGGTGCTCACGGGTGACGCCAGCCCCATCGAGCCCTTCTTCCTGGAAGCCATTCGTGCCAGCGGCGTGCCGCTGTTCCGCTCGGGCGAGCGCGCCTTGCGGGCGCTGAAGAATGTGGCGGCCTACAGCGCGGCCTTGCAGCGAGCCCAGCGCTGCGCCGTGGCAGCGGGCGCTGCGATGCCCTTGCCCAACCCGGTGCCGCCCAGCGGCATCTTTGCCGAGGTCCAGGGCAAACAGTGGCTTCAACAGTTAGGCGTGCCGGTCCCGCGTGGCCACTTGGCGCAGGATGTGAATACCGCCCTGCGCATTGCGCAAGAGCTCGGCTACCCGGTGGTGCTGAAAGCCCAGGCCAGCGAGTTGCCGCACAAGAGCGATTCGGGCGGCGTGCTGGTGAACCTGCGCGACGACGCCGCGCTGCGCGCCGGCTGGGCCCGCTGCATGCCAACGTTTCACATCACCGGCCCGAACTGGTGCTCGATGGCGTGCTGGTCGAAGCCATGGGCGCCAGCGGCGTGGAGCTGGTGCTGGGCGCGCGGCGCGACGCCGCCTGGGGCCCGGTGCTGCTGCTGGGCCTGGGCGGCATCTGGATCGAAGTGCTGAAGGATGTGCGGCTGCTGGCGGCAGACTTGACCGAGGCCGACATCGTTGCCGAGTTGCAGCAATTGAAAGCCGCGCCGCTGCTGGCCGGCGTTCGCGGTGCGGCCGCCGTCGATGTGGCGGCCGTTGCCCGCGTGGTGGCGCTGGTGGCGGCGCAGATGCGCGCCAACCCGAGCATCCGCGAAATCGACATCAACCCTCTGGTGGCGCGGCCCGATGGCGTGTTGGCGTTGGATGCCTTGCTGGTTTGTGAGGCCGCCTCTTGAACCTGATGTTTTCACCCGCTGACGAAGCCTTGCGCCAAGAGGTGCGCGCCTTCGTGCGCGAGCGCTTGCCGATGGATATCCAGCGCAAGGTGGAAGCCGGCCTGCGCCTCGAACACGCCGACTATGTGTGCTGGTTTCGCATTCTCGAAGAACGCGGCTGGCTCACGCCCAACTGGCCGGTGGAACACGGCGGGCCGGGCTGGAACCTGGTGCAACGCTTCATCTTTGATGAAGAAACCCTGCTGGGCGGCGCGCCGCGCATCATCGCCAGCGGCATCCAGATGCTCGGCCCGGTGCTCATCAAGTTCGGCACGCCGGAGCAGAAGGCGCGTTATCTGCCCGACATCCGCGCCAGCAACACCTGGTGGGCGCAAGGGTTTTCGGAGCCCGGCGCGGGGTCTGACTTGGTTTCGCTGAAAACCCGAGCGGCGTTAACGGATGACGGCAGCCACTTCACGGTGACCGGGCACAAGGTGTGGACCTCATACGCGCAATGGTGCTCGATGATGTTCGCCCTGGTGCGCACCGACCCCGGCGCGCTCAAGCCGCAGCAAGGCATTTCGTTCCTGTTGATCGACATGGCCAGCCCCGGCGTGCGCGTGCGGCCGATCCGCATGCTCGAAGGCGGCAGCGATTTGAACGAGGTGTTTCTGGACGACGTGCGCGTGCCGCGCGCCAACCTGGTGGGCGAGTTGCACCGCGGTTGAGACTGTGCCAAATACCTGCTCGGCCATGAACGCACCGGCATTGCCGGCATTGCGTCATGCAAGCAGCAGCTCGCTCGCGCGCGCACGCTGGCCGCGGCGCAAGGCCTGGGCGCCGATGCCCTGATGCAAGCGCGCCTGGCTCAGCACGAGGTGGAGTTGATCGCCCTGGAAGGCACCGCCTTGCGGCTGCTGTGCGAAGGCTGGCAAGGCCTGAGTGCGCCGATACAGGCTTCCATGCTGAAGGTGTGCGGCACCGAGTTGCGCCAGGCGATTTTCGAGACGCTGTTCGACATCGCCGGCCCGCTGGCTCTGCCCTTCGACGAGCAAGCTTTGCTGGGCGATGACCTGGATCGGCACGCCGCTGCGGCCGACACCGACACCGTTGCCGTGGCCGCCAACCTGCTCGATTCGCGCAAGCTCTCGCTCTACGGTGGCAGCAACGAGGTGCAGCGCAACCTGATCGGCGCCAGCCTGCTTGCCGATTGACGGCGGTTAACGCAAGACATGGCCTTTAACCTCGACCCCGAGCAACTCGCGCTGCGTGAAGCGGTGCGCCGGTTTCGCGACGCCGAGTTCCCGGCGCCCACGCGCGGCAACGCCGAGCCCGCCGCGCTGGCCCGGCAACGCCACCGCGCACTGGCCGAGCTGGGCGTGCTGGGTTTGAACATCCCGGCCCGGCACGGCGGCGCCGGCCTGGGCGCCGTGGAAACCATGCTCGTGGCGCACGAGCTGGACGGCGTGCTGCACAGCGGCAACTGGCTGCCCAATGCGGTGCTGGTGCCCAAACTGCTGGCTCAAGTGGACAACACAAGCTGGCTGCCAAAGGTGGCCAGCGGTGAGTTGCAAGTCGCCCTGGCTTGCCAGGAAGCCACGGCGCGCCACGCGCTGGCCGATGTGCAAACCTGCGCCCGGCTTTTGCCATCGGGTGGCTGGCAACTCAATGGCAGCAAGGCCTGGGTGCTGGGCGGCGCTGAAGCCGAACTGTTCATCGTCGTCGCGCGCAGCGCCGGCGATCGCAGCGATCAAACCGGCCTGAGCCTGTTCGCCGCGCCATCCAACACGCCGGGCTTGCAGGTCACCGCCACGCCGCTGCTCGACGCCCGCAGCGCGGCGCAACTCGATCTGCGCGATGTACTGCTGCCCGGCACGGGACTGCTGGGCCACGCCGGCCAGGCCTGGCCCACCATTGAAGCCGCCACGGACGCTGCCACCGCCGCGCTGTGCGCCGAAGCCGCCGGCGCCATGCAAGCGCTCTTGGAGATCACCTGCGAACACCTGCTCACGCGCCGGCAATTCGGCCAGCCGCTGGCCCGTTTCCAGGCCTTGCAGCACCAGGTGGCCGAGATGGGCATGGCGCTGGAGGAAATGCTGTCCATGGCTTGCCTGGCGGCCATGGCGCTCAATGCCGGCGAGCCGGCTCAGATCAAACGTTATGTCAGCGCCGCCAAGACCCTGGTGGCGCAGCGCGGCCGGCGCTGCGCGCTGGCTGCCATACAACTGCACGGCGCCATGGGCATGACCGATGAATGCCGCGCCGGGCACTTCGCCAAACGCCTGCTGTGCATTGGCCAACTCTTGGGCGATGCGGCGCATCACCTGAAACGTTATTCAGCGCACACCCACCCGCAAGGAGCCCCTGCATGAACTTGTCACGCACGAACCTTCGTCGCTTCAGCCGCCGTCACCTTCTGGCGCTGGCATTGACCACCACCGCCCTGGGCGCACAGGCGCAAGGCGGCCCCATCAAGCTGCTGGTGGGTTTTCCGCCGGGGGGCGCCAGCGACACCGTGGCCCGCGTGGCGGCCGAGCGGCTGCAAAAGGACCTGGGCCAGACGGTGATCGTTGAAAACAAGCCCGGCATCGGCGGGCGCCTGGCGGCTGAAGCGCTGAAGAGCGCCGCGGCCGATGGCAGCACCTACCTCGTGGCGCCCAACGCCAGCGGTGTGTTCCAGCACCTCATGTACCCGGCATCCGAGTTGCGCTACGACCTGCTGCTCAATTTGAAGCCGGTGGCCGTGGTCACCACCTACCCCATGGGCATGGCCGTGGGCGCGAATGTGCCGGTGGCCAACCTGAAGGAATACAGCGCCTGGGCCAAGGCCAACCCGGCGCAGGGCGACGTGGGCACGGCCGGCATGGGCGGTGACACGCACTTCAGTGTTTTGCAGTTCGCCAAGATCGGCGGCACCAAGCTCGAAGTGGTGCCCTACCGCGGCAACGGCCCCTTGATGATCGAACTGGTGGGCGGCCAGTTGCCCGCGGGCATGATGGTGGCGGGCGATTTCATCCAGCAAGTGCGTGCCGGCAAGGCCAAGGCCCTGGGCGTGCTGGGCAGCCGGCGCTCACCCTTGATGCCCGATGTGCCCACCTTCGTGGAACAAGGCTTTGACACCGGCGGCGGCGACGGCTGGATCGGCCTGTGGGCCAACGCCAAAGCGCCGCGCGCTGAAGGCGAGCGCGTGGAAGCGGCGCTGAAAAAGATGCTGGCGCAGGCGGACTTGAAAGAGCTGCTGGCCAACCGCGTGATGCATGCCGACTTCCGGCCTGCGGCCGAGATGGAACAGATGATCAAACGCGAGCTGGAACACTGGGGCCCGGTCATCAAGGCCAGCGGCTTCACGCCACAGTGAGGCACAAAACATGTCATTGAATGGCACGGCCGCCATCGTCGGCGCCTACGAACACCCCACGCGCAAGGCCGATGGCTTGTCGGTGCTGCGCCTGCATGCCGACGTGGCACGCGGCGCGCTGGCCGATGCGGGCCTGGCCCGCGACGACATCGACGCCTACTTCTGCGCCGGCGATGCACCCGGCCTGGGCACGGCCACCGTGGCCGAATACCTGGGGCTGAAGCTGCGCCACATCGACAGCACCGAATGCGGCGGCAGCGCACCCATCCTGCATGTGGCGCATGCGGCGGCGGCGATTGCGGCCGGGCGCTGCAACGTGGCGCTCATCACCCTGGCCGGGCGGCCGCGTGCGGCGGCGGCTGAAGCGGCGGCGGCGGCCAAGAAGGTAGATTCAAACGTTGCCTCACCACGCCCCCGCGTCGCCTTGCGCGCACCAGACCCTGATGCCCCGGAACTCGCTTTCGAGCTGCCTTATGGCCCGGCCACCCAGAACCTGTACGCCATGGTGGCGCGGCGACACATGCATGAATTCGGCACCACCAGCGAGCAACTGGCGTGGATAAAAGTGGCGGCTTCGCACCATGCCCAGCACAACCCGAACGCAATGCTGCGCAACGTGGTGACGGTGGATGAGGTGATGCACTCACCCATGATCGCGGACCCCCTGCACAAACTCGATTGCTGCGTGATGAGCGACGGCGGCGGCGCGCTCATCGTCGCCCGGCCCGAAATTGCGCGCCAGCTCAAGCGCCCGCTGATCATGGTGCGCGGCACCGGCGAGGCGCCCATGCACGGCATGGGCGGGCAGGTGGATCTGACCTACAGCGCCGCGGCCTGGGCCGGGCCGGCGGCGTTCAGTGAAGCCGGCATCACGCCGGCGCAGATCCAATACGCCTCGCTGTACGACAGCTTCACCATCACGGTGCTGATGCAACTCGAAGACCCGGGCTTTTGCGCCAAGGGCGCTGGCGGGCGTTTTGTGCAAGACGGCAACCTCATCAGCGGCCAAGGCAAGCTGCCCTTCAACACCGATGGCGGCGGCCTGTGCAACAACCACCCGGCCAATCGCGGCGGCATGACCAAGGTGATCGAAGCGGTGCGCCAGTTGCGCGGTGAAGCACACGCAAAAGTACAGGTGCCCAATTGCACTCTCGCGCTCGCGCAAGGCATCGGCGGCAACCTCGGTTCGCGTCATTGCAGTGCCACATTGATTATGGAACGGGCTTGAACATGACCACCACCACCACCACAACGGCGGCGACCACTGCAGCAGCAACCGCGCGCAAACTCCCCGCACCCCTCATCAACCCGGAGAATCAACCCTTCTTCGACGCCACCGCCAAAGGCAGATTGCTCATCGGCAAATGCAAGGCGTGTGGCGAGGTGCATTACTACCCGCGCGTGATCTGCCCGCACTGCGGCGCAGATGGCGCGGAGTGGATCGAGTCCAAAGGCAGCGGCACGATTTATTCGTA
>JAYUQE010000433.1:0-3085 GCA_043756905.1 Burkholderiales bacterium
GACGAGCGCCACGCCGAACTGGGCCCGCATGCGGCCCTGATGGACGAGCGCTACAAAGTGGCCATCACCCGGCTGGGCGCGCGCATCCGCGTGGCCGGCAGCGCGGAGCTGGGCGGGCATCTCGACAGGCACAACCCTGCGGCGCTGCGCACGCTGTACAAGGTGCTGGACGACTGGTTTCCGGGCGCGGCGCAGTTGAACCAGGCGCAGGCCTGGAAGGGCGCGCGGCCGATGCTGCCCGATGGCCCGCCCATCATCGGCGCCGCCCGCGCACCCGGCGTGTGGCTCAACCTGGGCCATGGCTCCAGCGGCTGGGCGCTGGCCTGTGGCTCGGCCCGCGCGGTGGCTGACCTGCTGATCCAGCGCAAGCCGCAGATCG
Organism: Burkholderiales bacterium; assembly: GCA_043756905.1. Taxonomy (GTDB): domain Bacteria; phylum Pseudomonadota; class Gammaproteobacteria; order Burkholderiales; family Burkholderiaceae_C; genus Rubrivivax. The sequence goes on from JAYUQE010000433.1 coordinate 380, forward strand.
ACCTGGCCCGCCTGAGCCCGCAGCGGCTGGGCGCATGATCAAGCCATGACCTTGCGACCAATCAGGCTGCCGCACGGCCCGCAACGCGTTTCGCCGTTCGACCTTGGCCGCTCGCTGCATGACGCCAGCGCCAGCCGTGCGCATGAAGCCGCCTGTTTGGCTGGCCAGCCAGCGCATGCACTGATGCAGCGCGCCGGCTTGGCGGTGGCCAAACTCGCGTTCGCTGTGGCGCCGCAGGCGCGCCAGGTGTGGGTGGCCGCCGGCCCGGGCAACAACGGCGGCGACGGCATGCTGGCCGCGCTGGCCCTGCACCAGGCCGGGGTGAAGGTCTGGGTCACCCTGACCCGTGCCGCGCGGCGCCTGAGTGGCGATGCCGCGTGGGCGCATGCGCAGGCCCAGGCCAACGGCGTGCCCATGGGCGAAGCGCCCTGCCCGTTCGAGCCAGACCTGGCCTTGGACGCCTTGCTCGGCCTGGGCACGCGGCGCGCGCCCGAAGGCCGCCTGCTCGACGCCATCGTTGCGCTCAACGGCTGCACGCAGGTGCTGGCGATCGACCTGCCTTCCGGCCTGCACCCCGACACCGGCGTTGTGCTTGGCGATGTGGCCGTGCGTGCCGATCACACGCTGAGTTTGCTGACGCTCAAGCCAGGCCTGTTCACCGCGCAGGGGCGCGACCATGCCGGCCAGGTGTGGCTCGACGACTTGGCTGCGCAACCCACCGCCCCTGCCACGCCGATGCGCCTGTGCGGCCGGCAAGACGCCGCCGCCACGTTGCCCGGGCGCCGCCATGCCAGCCACAAAGGCAGCTATGGCGATGTGGCCGTGGTGGGCGGCGCGGAGGGCATGAGCGGCGCCGCGCTGCTGGCTGCGCAGGCCGCGTTGGCTGCCGGTGCCGGGCGGGTGTTTGTGTCGTTGCTGGATGACGCGCACCCGGGCGTGTCGATGAACCGGCCCGAGTTGATGCTGCGCCACGCGTGGTGGCGCAGCCCGCCCAGTGTGTTGACGCAGACCACGGTGGTGTGCGGCTGCGGCGGCGGCGCTGGCGTGGCCGCAACCTTGCCTGCCTTGATCAGTCAAGTTCGGCGCCTGGTGCTGGACGCCGATGCGCTGAACGCCGTGGCCGCTGACACGGCCTTGCAGACCTTGCTGCGCGCCCGCCACGGCCGCGGCCTGGCCACGGTGCTCACGCCGCACCCACTCGAAGCCGCGCGCCTGCTGGCCTGCAGCGTGGCGCAGGTCCAGGCCGACCGCCTGGCCGCCGCCGCAGCATTGGCCGATCAACTGGGCTGCATCACCTTGCTCAAGGGCTCGGGCACGGTCATCGCTGCACCGGGTGGCCAGCAGCGCATCAACCCCAGTGGCAATGCCTTGCTGGCCAGCGGCGGTACGGGCGATGTGCTCGCCGGCTGGCTGGGCGGCCTGTGGGCACAGCAGCTGGATGATGACGACGAAGCAAGCGCCGTGACGACCGCCTTGGCGACCACCAGCGCCGCCGCCTGGTGGCATGGCCTGGCGGCCGATGAAGCCTTGGCCCAACAACCCGGCGCGCTGCCCCTGAGTGCCGCCGATCTGGCCCAGGCCTTGCCGGCTGTGGCCAGCCGGCACCGCTGAACGCTGGTTTGAATCGTCCTGTGGGCAGCGCGGTTGGCGGGAGCGTTTAGCGGCCCTTGCGCACCCTGGGCGCGCTCTTGCGCTTGGCGCCCGGTGCCGGGCCCTTGCGCACGCCCTTGCGCTCGCCTTGACTCTTGGCGTTGCGTTGCTTGCCTTCGCGGTCAGCTTGTTCAATGGTGCGCAGCCGGGCCTGGGCGCTGGGCGACGGCGCCGCATCGCCGCGGCCCTTGCCGCTGGCGGCAGCCACCACGCCGGCTTCGTTGACCAATCGAAACTCCACCCTCCGGCCGTCGAGATCGACCCGGCTGACCTGCACCCGCACCTTGGTGCCGATGCCGTAACGCATGCCGGTGCGCTCGCCACGCAGTTCTTGGTGCACTTCATCAAAGCGGTAGTACTCGCCGCCAAGTTCAGTGATGTGAACCAGCCCTTCAACGTACATCTCGTCAAGCGTGACGAAGATGCCAAAACCCGTGGCCGCGCTGACGGTGCCGGTGAATTCCTCGCCCAGGTGCTCGCGCATGTAGCGGCATTTCAGCCACGCTTCCACGTCGCGCGAGGCTTCGTCGGCGCGGCGCTCGTTGGCGCTGCAATGTTGGCCTGCCCCTTCCCACACGGCCAGGTCGCGCGACAGGTTCTTGGCCGGCGCTTGCGCCGCTGACTTGCCCACGCGGCGCGGCGCTGACGGCGTCTCGGCCACCAGCTTGGCGTCGAGCGTGTAGCGCTTGCCCATCAGGATCGACTTGATGACTCGGTGCACCAGCAAGTCCGGGTAACGCCGGATCGGGCTGGTGAAATGCGTGTATGCCGGGTAGGCCAGGCCGAAGTGGCCGAGGTTGCCGCTGGTGTAAACCGCCTGCTGCATCGAACGCAGCAGCATGGTGTGGATCTGCAGCGCGTCGGGCCGCTCCTTCGTGGCGCTGGCGATGGCCGCCATTTCGCCCGGCGTGGGCTGGTCGCTCAAATGCAGGCCCAGGCCCAGCGCCCGCAGGTAAGCCTGCAGGGTGACGCGCCGCTCGGGCGTGGGGCCTTCGTGAACGCGGTACAGCGAAGGGTGTTCGGCGCCTTCAATGAAGCCGGCGGCGCACACGTTGG
>JAYUQE010000434.1:0-3084 GCA_043756905.1 Burkholderiales bacterium
CGTTGTCGGCTCGTTGTGTGGGCCCGCCACACGCCTCGCCGACGCCTAGACTGGCATGGCAAAGCATCCCGGCGCGGGCCCAACCCCAAGCCCGACAGGCTCCTAGATCGACACCGTCTGGAACGCCCGCTCGGGCGCGCCGGACTCATTCACAGACTCTGACCTGGAACGTTAACAGCATGCTGCCCGGCGCCCTGGTCATCGCCACCTCGCTGGCTTACCTGATGCTGCTGTTTGCGGTGGCGGCCTGGGCCGACCGGCGGCGCGCGCGCGGCGCTTCAGTCATCGGCAATGCCTGGGTCTATGCCTTGTCGATGGCCGTGTACTGCACCGCGTGGACGTACTTTGGCTCAGTCGGCCGCGCCGCCACGGCGGGCGTGTGGTTCCTGCCCATCTACCTGGGGCCGATGCTGGCCATGCTGCTGGGCTGGATGGTGCTGCGCAAGATGATCCGCATTGCGCGCACGCAGCGCATCACCACCATTGCCGACTTCATTGCCAGCCGTTACGGCAAGAGTGCGGCCCTGGCCGGGCTGGTGACGCTGATCACGGTGGTGGGCATCGTGCCGTACATCGCCTTGCAGCTCAAAGCCATCGCCAGCGGCTACGCCGTGCTCACCGGGCTGCCGGGTCAAACTGCCGGCTCCAGCGGACATTGGCTCAGCGACAGCACCTTTTACATCGCGCTGGCCATGGCCGGCTTCACCATGGTCTTCGGCGCGCGCCAGCTCGACGGCGCCGAGCGCCACGAAGGCATGGTGGCGGCGATTGCGTTTGAATCGGTGGTGAAGTTGCTGGCCTTTTTGGCCGTGGGCGTGTTCGTTTGCTGGGGCCTGTTCGACGGCGTGGGCGACATCTTCGCGCGCGCCCGCGCCGTGCCCGAGCTGGCCAAACTGCTCACGCTCGGCCAGGGCCAGGCCTTCGCTTACGAGCAGTGGTTTGCGCTCACGCTGCTGGCCATGCTGTCGGTGCTGTTCCTGCCGCGCCAGTTCCAGGTGATGGTGGTGGAAAACGTCGATGAACGTCACCTCAAGCGGGCGGTTTGGGTCTTTCCGCTGTACCTGCTGCTGATCAACCTGTTCGTGCTGCCCATCGCCCTAGGCGGGCTGCTGCTGGATGCGAATGCGGCCCACCCGGCCAACCCCGAAACCTTCGTGCTCACGCTGCCGCTTGAGCACGGTGCGCCGGCCCTGGCCTTGCTGGCCTTCGTGGGTGGCCTCTCGGCGGCCACGGGCATGGTCATCGTCGAGGCCATCGCCGTTTCCACCATGGTCTGCAACGACCTGGTGATGCCGCTGCTGCTGCGCACCCGGCGCTTTGCGGCGCAGGCGCGCGGCGACCTCACGGCGCTGCTGCTGAACACCCGCCGCGCCGCGATCCTGCTCATCCTGCTGTTAGGGTATGCCTACTTTCGCCTGGCCGGCGAGGCCTATGCACTGGTCTCGATCGGCCTGATCAGCTTTGCCGCGGTGGCCCAGTTCGCGCCGGCCCTGCTGGGCGGCCTGTACTGGCAGGGCGGCACCCGGGCCGGCGCGCTGGCCGGGCTGCTGGCTGGTTTTGCGCTGTGGGCCTACACGCTGATGTTGCCCTCGGTGGCCAAGTCGGGCTGGCTGGCAGCGGGCTTCCTGAACCACGGCCTGTTCGGCATCGAGTTGCTCAAGCCCGAGCAACTGTTCGGCCTGAAGGGTCTGGACAACCTGACCCATGCCTTGTTCTGGAGCCTGACGCTGAACACGGCGCTGTTCGTGGCGGTGTCGCTGTGGCGCGCACCGAGCGCACGCGAACGCAGCCAGGCGCTGTTGCTCGTGGCTGCCTTCGAGCACGGCGCCGCGCCCGCGTTCTGGCGCGGCCGCGCCGAGCTGGCCAGCCTGCGCGCTTTGAGTGAACGCCTGCTGGGCAGCGCGCGCACACAGCGCCTGTTCGAGCAAGTCGCCGCCCGCCAGGGCCGCGCCGCCGGCCAGCCGCCGCGGGCCGACGCCGCGTTGGTGCGCGACGTGGAAACCCAGCTCGCCGGCAGCATCGGCAGCGCCTCGGCGCGGGTGATGGTGGCTGCCGTAGTGGATGAAGAACCCCTGGCGGTGGACGACGTGATGCAGCTCGTTGAAGAAGGCTCGCAGTTGCGGGCCGCCAATGAACAGGTGAAGAGCCTGGATCAGATGAAGGACGACTTCATGTCATCGGTCACCCACGAGTTGCGCACGCCGCTGACCAGCATCCGCGCCATGGCTGAAATGATGGTTGACGAACCCGAAATGCCGGCCGCGCAACGCAGCCGCTTCACGGGTTTGATCGTGACCGAGACCGAACGCCTGACGCGCCTGGTGAACCAGGTGCTCGACCTGGCCAAGATCGAATCTGGCCAGGCGCCATGGCGGCTGGCGCCGAGCGATCTGAATGCCATCGCGCAGCAAGCCGCCGCCGCCATCGCCGCGCCGCTGGCCGAGCGCGGCACCGTGCTCACGCTCGACCTGGCCGAAGGCCTGCCCAGCGTGATGGCCGACCCCGACCGCCTGATGCAGGTGCTGCTCAACCTGCTGTCCAACGCCGCCAAGTTTGTGCCGGCGCCGGGTGGTCGCATTAACCTGGCTTTGAGTGCCACAGCCGACGCCGCGCTGTTCAGCGTCAGCGACAACGGCCCCGGCGTGCCGCCCGCGCAGCAGGCCTTGATCTTCGAAAAATTCCGCCAGGGCGGCGACGCCAGCCAGCAGCCCGTGGGCACCGGCCTGGGCCTGCCCATCAGCCGCCAGATCGTGCGCCACTTCGGCGGCCGGCTGTGGCTTGAATCGGCTCCCGGCGCAGGCGCCACTTTTCGCTTCCCCCTGCCCTGGCATGCCGCAGAGGTCACACCATGACGCACAAGATCCTGATCGCCGATGACGAGCCCAACATCGTCATTTCGCTCGAATACCTGTTGCAGCGCGAAGGCTTCGAGGTGCTCGTCGCGCGCGATGGCAACGAGGCGCTGGCCATGGCGCAGCGCGAACGCCCGGCGCTGCTGGTGCTGGACGTGATGATGCCGGGCATGACCGGCTTTGACGTGTGCCAGGCCTTGCGCGCCGACCCGGCCATGAACCCCATGCCGAT
>JAYUQE010000435.1:0-3073 GCA_043756905.1 Burkholderiales bacterium
TAATACGAGTAGGTGCTGTAGCGGGTGCCGTTGATTGAAATGCCGGTGAGCAAGGCCGGGTCGGCTGCCACTTCGTAGTGGTAGGTGCGAACGTCGGACTGCGAGCCGGGCGAGGTGACGGTTTGGAGCATGCCGCTGGCGTTGTAGGCGTAGTTCCAAACGTTGTTCGCCGGGTCAGAAACCGACGTGACGCGGCTGCCGGTCCAAGTCAACGACACTTGCTGGCCGACCATGTTGGTGACCTTCGTCAGCTTGCCCGCGGTGTAGGTTCTGGTCTCGGTGGGCACGCCATCAATGCTGATGGTGGCGAGGTTGCCAGCGGCATCAAAGTTGAAGGTCTTGTTGTCTCGGATGAGTTCCCATTGCTGGTATCCGGCGTAGGTCAGCGTGCCTGCCGATGACGAATTGCCAACGAGGTATTGCTCGGTTTGGCCAACTTGCTTGTATGTGTATTGAGCGCCATTCGGCTCGCGCAGCGTGGCATTCAACGGGTAGCACAGGCTGTCGATGTAGCGGCAGCCCGCGAGGGTGTACGACACGCTCATGCCATCAAGTGTTGACGGCCAGTAGCTGCCGAACAGCTTGCCCGTGTTGCTCTTGCTTCGATAGGTTCTGACGGCGCTGAACCCATAGAGCCCTTGGGCAGAGAAGTCGCTTTCATCCTTGTACTTCTCACCGGTGGCGATGATGACGGGGTTTTTGGTGCTGTTTTCGCAGTCTGGCTCGGAGGTGTTGTTCGGGGTAGCCGGGGCTTTGCTATTGTTTGATGGGTTTATCGGTGCCGCTGCTAAACCACCACCTGTCTTTCCGCCGCCAGATGACGGGGCTGACCTGGCGCCGGGGTCAGGATCGTATTGAAAAGATGTGGGATCAAGTACCCTATTGCCGGTTACCGGAACCTGGGGGAGCCTTTCTGCGGCCACGTTTGAGGTGCCACATCCGCCGCTCAGTGGCCGTGACTTCCCAGACACGGATGCGGGCGTTGGACACAACGGTTCTGCGTGCGCGACAGTGAACGCACCACTCATGAGTGTGCCCAGGGCAATTGACGTCAGCCAACACCTGGCGCGCGCCACCAGTGCAGAACGTTCACCGCGCCCTACAGCCCCCCCCAGCGATCGGCATCTTGCTCATCTTGCCTCCATCAAGCGCCTGCGAAGACGTGTTGTGAAATTTGCCTCGACCCCATGCTATTGGCCGCCATTGGCCCGCGCAACGGGTGAATATTCACAATGGAAGAAGCCGACTGTACTGAACGGTTAGTTTCCTTCGAACAGGCGACTTAGGAGGCCGTTTCACGCCAGCAGTTGCCGCAACACATACGGCAAGATGCCGCCGTGCCGCCAGTAAGCCACCTCGATGGCGGTGTCGATGCGCAACACCAGATCACAACTGCGGCGCTCGCCGGCTGCGCTGGTGATCGTCATGGTGGCGGTACACAGCGGCTGCACGGTTGCCGGCAAAGTGATGGCTATCGTTTCATCGCCGCGCAGGCCGAGCTTGTCCCACGCATCGCCCGGCTTGAATTGCAACGGCAGCACGCCCATGCCCACCAGGTTGGCGCGGTGGATGCGCTCGAAGCTGCGCGCCACCACAGCGCGCACGCCCAGCAGCAGCGTGCCCTTGGCCGCCCAGTCGCGGCTCGACCCGGTGCCGTATTCCTCACCCGCGAACACCACTGTGGGCACCTGGTCGCGTTGATAGCGTTGCGCGGCGTCGAAGATCGTCATCGGCTGGCCCGTTGGCTGGTGCAGCGTGAAGCCGCCTTCGGTGCGGCTGCCGTCCGGCGCCAGGGGCAAGACGAAGTTGCGCACGCGCACGTTGGCAAAGGTGCCGCGCACCATCACTTCATGCTGGCCGCGGCGTGCACCATAACTGTTGAAGTCAGCCTTGCGCACGCCTTGGGCGATCAACCATTGGCCGGCAGGCGAGGCTTCGTCAATGTTGCCGGCAGGCGATATGTGGTCGGTGGTGATCGAGTCGCCCAGCAGGGCCAGGATGCGCGCGCCCTTAACGCCGGGTTGCACAGGCTTGGGCGCCAGCGTGAAGTCGTCCAGGAACGGCGGGCGGGCGATGTAGCTGCTGGCCGGCCAGTCGTAGGTTTCGCCGCTGCGCTCTTCGATGCCCTGCCACAGCGCGCCGGGTTCGCCGCGCACCTTGGCGTAGTTGGCGCGATAGGCCGCGCCATCGAGCGCCAGGGCCATCAGCGCTTCGATCTCATCGGCGCGCGGCCAGATGTCGCCCAGGTACACCGCCCGCCCAGCATGGCCCCAGCCCACGGGCTGGGTCATCAAGTCGCGCCTCACCGTGCCGGCCAGCGCGTAGGCCAGCACCAGCGGCGGGCTGGCCAGGAAATTGGCCTTCAGGTTGGGGTGGATGCGGGCTTCGAAGTTGCGGTTGCCCGACAGCACGGCGGTGCAGACCAGATCGCCCTCTTTGATGGCGGCATTGAGTTCCGGTGCGATGTCGCCGGCATTGCCGATGCAGGTGGTGCAGCCATAGGCCGCGACGGCAAAGCCTAACTGTTCCAGATAAGGCAGCAGGCCGGCCTTGGCCAGGTAGTCGGTGACGATGCGCGAGCCCGGCGCCAATGAAGTCTTGATGTGCGCCGGCACCTTCAGCCCGGCCAGCACCGCCTTCTTGGCCAGCAGGCCGGCGGCCAGCATCACGCCCGGGTTGCTGGTGTTGGTGCAACTGGTGATGGCCGCAATCAGCACATCGCCATTGCTCAGGTCATGGCCGCCGGCGGTGCGAACGGCCTGGTGAAATTTCTCTGCTTTCAAGGCGTAGCCGCCGCTGGCCAAGGGCGCCGAATACAGGGCCTCGAAGCGGCTGGCCACATCGTTCAAGCTGATGCGGTCTTGCGGGCGCTTGGGGCCGGCCAGGCTGGGCACGATGCCCGCCAGGTCGAGCGTGATGGTTTGCGAATAGTCGATCTGGCCCGCGCGCGGCACGCCGAACAGGCCCTGCGCCTTGAACGTGGCCTCGAACAACTCGATCTGCTCGGTGCTGCGGCCCGTGCCCTTGAAGTAGGCCAAGGTTTTTTCATCCACCGGAAAGAAGCCCAGCGTGG
>JAYUQE010000436.1:0-24083 GCA_043756905.1 Burkholderiales bacterium
TTGATGTAGCGGTTGCGCGCGACCGTCACGCGGTTTTCGGTGCCTTCGAGCTGCACGCGCAGGTCCTGGAAGCCGGCGTTGGCCTTCAGGTTCGGGTACTGCTCGGCCACCACCATCAGCCGGCTCAGCGCACCGGTGAGTTCACCCTGCGCGGCCTGGAACTTCTTGAACGCTTCGGGGTTGTTCACCAGTTCGGGCGTGGCCTGGATGCCGGTGGCGCGGGAGCGAGCTTCAATCACTTTCGTCAGCGTGTCTTGCTCGAACCCCGCTTCGCCCTTGACCGTGGCCACGATGTTGGGGATCAAGTCAGCGCGGCGCTGGTATTGGTTCACCACTTCGGACCAGGCGGCCTTGACGCCTTCATCGAGGCGTTGGAAGTCGTTGTAGCCGCAACCGGCCAGCAGGAGGGTGGCACTGGCAGCGGCCAGCCAGGTGGCAATGCGTGTGAACAGCATGAGTTGTCCTTTCGTCTTTGAGCGCGGCGGATCATACCGACGCCACCACATAGGCACAAAAAGCAACCTTCGTACTGCGCACTTCGGCGCGAGCCCCTTCGGGCAGCCGGGCGGGGCTCATCGCCGCCGCGTTCAAGGGCCACCCGGATAATCCGCGCTCATGCCCGCACCGCTGCAAAACGACACCTTCATCCGCGCCTGCTTGCGCCAGCCCACCGAGTACACGCCGGTGTGGCTGATGCGACAGGCCGGCCGCTACCTGGCCGAATACCGCGCCACCCGTGCGCGTGCCGGCAGCTTCATGGGCCTGGCCACCAACCCGGCCTTCGCCACCGAGGTGACGCTGCAGCCGCTTGAACGCTATGCGCTGGACGCCGCGATCCTGTTTTCAGACATCCTCACGGTGCCCGACGCCATGGGCCTGGGCCTGAGCTTTGCCGACGGCGAAGGCCCGCGTTTCGAACGCACGGTGCGCGATGAAGCCGCGGTGGCCGCGCTGCATGTGCCCGACATGCAGCGCCTGCGCTATGTGTTCGATGCCGTGGCGTCGATTCGCCAGGCGCTCAATGGCCGCGTGCCGCTGATCGGCTTTTCCGGCAGCCCCTGGACGCTGGCCTGCTACATGGTCGAAGGCCGCGGCAGCGACGACTACCGCCACGTCAAGACCTTGATGTACGCGCGGCCCGACCTGATGCACCGCATCCTGGCCGTCAACGCCCAGGCCGTGGCGGCCTACCTGAACGCCCAGATCGAAGCCGGAGCGCAGGCCGTGATGGTGTTCGACTCCTGGGGCGGCGTGCTGGCCGATGGCGCCTTCCAGGCGTTCAGCCTGGCGTACACGCGCCAGGTCTTGGCCGGCCTGAAGCGCGAGCAGGGGGGCGCGCGCATCCCGGCCATCGTCTTCACCAAGGGCGGCGGGCCGTGGCTGGACGAGATTGCGCACAGCGGCGCCGACGTGGTGGGCGTGGACTGGACCGTCAACCTGGCGCGCGCCCGCGCCCAGGTGGGCGGCAAGGTCGCCTTGCAGGGCAACCTGGACCCGGCCGTGCTGTTTGCCCCGGACAGCGCGGTGCAGCAGCAAGCACGCGCCGTGCTCGACGCCTTTGGCCCGCCGCAGCGGGCCGACGGTGGCTGGGACGGCCATGTCTTCAACCTGGGCCATGGCATCAGCCAGCACACCCCGCCAGCGGCCGTGCAGGCGCTGGTGCAGGCCGTGCACAACCACTCGCGCTTGCTGCGCCGCAAACAGCCCTGAGCGGCACCGCGGCACGGGCCAAATGCGAGGTAAGTGAGCGCTCAGGGCTTGACTTATCCCCAAAATCGCGGCATGGCCTGCAATGGTTTACAGATGTAGCGAGAGCTGTCGGTTAATCCCACGGTTAGCGCTAAGTGCTTGATTTACATGAATTTGCACAAACCCCCTATGTTGCAAATTTTGGCGGAAATCTGGCTCAGACCCGCATGAATCAAGGCTTTAGCGGGGCCTGTGGATGGTTTTTCAACAAAGTTATCCACAGCAACGGTGGACAGGTCGAAAAGTCCTGAACTATCAGTCACTTAACGCGCAATCGTGACAGTTTGATGAACACTTTCGCGCAACTTGTAACAATATTGGGATGAGCAGCGAGCAGGTTTACCCGGTGGCCGTGGAGACGCCGCAGCACAGCGGGCTGGCCGGTCTGCTGGCCTATCGTTTTGGCGCGCACCTGGTGCCGGGCACGCTGGTGCGCGTGCCGTTGGGCGCGCGCGAGGTGACCGGCATCGTCTGGCATGGCCAGGCCGATGACAGCGTGGCCGCAGACCGCCTGCGCAGCGTGGCACACGTGGTGCCAGGGGCCGCGCCGTTGAGTCTGGCCTGGATGCAACTGGTGGACTTTGCCGCGGCCTACTACCAGCGCAGCGTGGGCGAGGTGGCGCTGGCGCAGTTGCCGCCGGCGCTGCGCGAACCCGACGACGCCTTGCTGGCCAAGCGGCTGAAGCGCTGGGCCAAGGCGGCGCCGCAGCCAGCGAGCAGCAGCGCGCCGCCATTGCCGGCGCTCACCGAAGAACAGACCAGCGCCGTGGCCGCACTACAAGGCCTGGCGGCGCCGCAAACGGTGCTGCTGCACGGCGTCACCGGCAGCGGCAAGACCGAGGTCTACCTGCGCGCCGCCGCCCACGCGCTGAACCAGGGCCGCCAGGTGCTGGTGTTGGTGCCCGAGATCAACCTCACCCCGCAGTTACAAGCCCGCTTCGCGCAGCGTTTTCCGGGCCAGCGCCTGGCCGTGCTGCACAGCGGCACCACGCCCGTGCAACGTGTTCAAGATTGGCTGGCCGCGCACGCCGGCGCGGCCGGCCTGGTGCTGGGCACCCGCCTGGCCGTGTTTGCCTCGCTGCCGCGGCTGGGCTTGATCGTGGTCGATGAGGAACACGACCCCTCGTTCAAGCAGCAAGAAGGCGCGCGCTATTCGGCGCGCGACCTGGCGGTGTACCGCGGCCGGCTCGAAGGCGTGCCGGTGCTGTTGGGCTCGGCCACGCCGGCGCTCGAAACCTGGGCCCATGCGCAAAGCGGCCGCTACGCCATGTTGAGCCTCAAAGCGCGCATTGGCGCCGGCACTTTGCCGCGCCTGCGTGTGGTGGACATGGGGGTGCTGCCCAAGGTGCGCGGCGAATCCCCGGCCCTGGCCCCGGCGCTGTTGGCCGCGGTGCAAGCGCGCATCGCCAAGGGCGAGCAAAGCCTGCTGTTCCTGAACCGGCGTGGCTATGCGCCGGTGCTGCACTGCGGCGCGTGCAGCTGGAAGAGCGACTGCCCGCACTGCAGCGCCTGGCGCGTGTTCCACAAGCTCGACCGCAGCCTGCGCTGCCACCACTGCGGCCACGCCGAGCCGGTGCCGCGCGCCTGCCCGGACTGCGGCAACCTGGACATTGCCGCCATCGGCCGCGGCACTGAAAAGCTTGAAGAGCAACTCGCCACGTTGCTGCCCGGCGCGCGCGTGGCGCGCATTGACGCTGACACCACGCGCCTGAAGGGTGCGCTGCAAGCTCAATTGACGGCGGTGCACAGCGGCGAGGTTGATGTCCTGGTGGGCACGCAGATGATCGCCAAGGGCCATGACTTTCGCCGCATCACGCTGGTGGCGGCGGTGAACCCCGACGCGGCGCTGTTTGCCAGCGACTTTCGCGCCCCCGAGCGGCTGTTCGCCTTGTTGATGCAGGCCGCCGGCCGTGCCGGGCGCGACGCCGAGCAAGCCGTCGGCAGCGAAATGTGGTTGCAAACCTGGCACCCGCGCCATGCGCTGTATGCGGCGCTGCGCGAGCATGACTTTGCCGCCTACGCGGCGCTGCAATTGCAGGAGCGCAAGGCCGCTGCCATGCCGCCGTATTCGCACCTGGCCTTGCTGCGAGCCGAAGCGCGCAGCGCCGACGTGGCCGCGGCCTTCCTGCGCGACGCCACCGCACAGGCCACGGCCATTGCCGGGCACGAGGCGGTGAGCATCTACCCGCCCACGCCGCCCGGGGTGGCCCGGGTGGCGAACGTGGAGCGCATGCAGATGCTGGTGGAGTCAGCTTCGCGCGCGCGACTGCAGGCCTTCCTGGCGGCGTGGCTGGCCACGCTGCACGCTGTGCGTTCGCGCCACAAGGGGCTGCTGCGCTGGGCGATCGACGTTGACCCGCTGTCGCTGTGACGCTGCCTCGGCCCGGCTTCGGCGGCAGCAGTGCCTGCGCGCGCGGGCTCAGCGGCCCGGTTGCACGCCAAAGGCAAAGGCCAGCAGCGTGAAGCTGACGAAAGCCAGCGCCGTGCTGGACAGGATGATGCGAGCCACGCGGCCGTTGTCGGCGCCGTAGCGCTCGGCCAGCATGGCCACGCTGCTGGCGCTGGGCAGGGCCGCGGTGAGGGTGATGACGGTGATCTCGAACGTGCCCAGTGGCGCCCCCAGTTGCCGTGCGGCGCCGGCCAGCAAGAACACCAGCAGCGGGTGCAGCAGCAGCTTCATCAGCGCCACCGGCAGGTACAGCGCCAGCGGCGTGCGCGAATGGGCATGCAGGCCGGCGCGCCACAGCACCGCGCCGATGGTGAACAGGGCCACCGGGCTGGCGGCATCGCCGAGCATGCGCACCACCACCTCCAGCGGCCCGCCGAGCTGCCAGCCCAGCCCGGAGAACAACGCGCCCAGCGCGATCGCCCAAGGCAGCGGGTTGCCCAGTGTGCCGCGCAGGGCCTGGCGCGCCGCGGCGCGCGCGCCCTGGCCGCTGGCGTCGTGCGCCTGGGCGATGGCGATGCAGGCCGAACTGGTGATGAACAGGTCGACCAGGATGGTGCAGATCATCGGCCCGGCCGCGGCTGGACCGAGCAGCGCCACCAGCAGCGGAATGCCCATGAAGCCGGTGTTCGGGAAGGCCGCCACCAGCGCGCCGAAGGCTGCGTCCTTCAAATGCACGCGCTCGCCCAGGGTGGCCATGATGGTGCTGAACACCAGCAACGCCGCGCACAGCAGGTACACGCCCAGCAACGCCGGGTTGAGCAGTTGCACCAGTGGCGTGCTGGCGCCAAAGCGGAACAGCAGGCAAGGCAATGCGAAGAAAAGCACAAAGGCATTCAGCCCCGGAATCGCACTGGCGGGCAACACGCCGCGCTGCGCAGCCAGGTAGCCGGCCAGCACGATGGCGAAGAACGGCACGGTGACCGCCAGAATGGCTTGCATCGTGTGCTAACTTTTCAATTCAGCCACGTCTTCACGCCGCTTGCGGGCCAGGCCGGTCGCGCTCGACGACGAAGCGCGCCGCGGTGCGGATGTTGGTTTGCTCGAACCGCGGGTCGTCCAGCGCCGTCAGGCGGGCCCGCAGGCGCTGCTCGTCCAGCTCAAACATCACGTAGCCGCGCTGGTCACCGCGCGCGTAGTGCAGGTGCGGGTTGTGCACGCGCGCGGCGTCGATGCGGCCCTGCGGCAGCGACAGGCTGCTGATCGAGGTGCCGCAGAACTCGCTGGCCAGCACCGGCGCCTTGGCATCGTCGTAGTCGACCTTCAGGTCGGCCACGTAGTGGGTGTGCACGTCGCCGCTCAAAACCACCAGGTTGCGCAGCTTGCGCTGGGCCACCTCGCCCAGCAGGCGCTGGCGCGCCAGGGGGTAGCCGTCCCAGCCATCGGTCCAGTAGCGGCCGGCGCCACCAGTGGGGTTGCTCCAGGAAAAGCGCGCCATCAGCGTTTGCTGGGCCAGCAGGTTCCAGGGGCGCTGCATGTCCCAGCCTTCGGCCAGCCAGCGTTCCTGTTCGGGCCCGAGCAGGCTGCGCGCGGGCAGCAGCAGGTCGGGGCACTCGTTCAAAAACACTGTGTTGCTGCCGGCGCGGCCCTGGCGCGGGCAGGCCTGCTCGTCGCGGTACTGGCGGTCATCGACAGCGTGGATGCACGCCAGGCGGCCCCACTCGAAACGGTCGTATACGCGCATGTGGGCGCCGCGCGGCCGGGCCGATTTCGGGAACGGCATGTGTTCCCAGTACGCCTGGTACGCCGCGGCGCGCTGGGCTTCGAACGTCTCGTAGAAGTCTTGCGCGGTGAGGCCTGCGTAATCGTTGTCCACCTCGTGGTCGTCCCACACCAGCAGCCAGGGCGCGGCGGCATGCGCGGCCTGCAAGGCCGGGTCGCTCTTGTATTGCGCATAGCGTTGCCGGTACTGCGCCAAGGTGCGCGCATGGCCGCCCTGGTGCGCGCGCAAGGGCGCCTGCGCCGAGGCGCCTTCGTAGATGTAGTCACCCAGAAAGATGATCAGATCGGGCGCTTCGGCCGCCAGGTGCCGCCAGGCCGCGAAGTGGCCCACGTCATAGCGCTGGCAACTGGCGATGGCGAACTTCAACGTCGCCGCGGCGTCGGGGGCCGGCGCGGTGCGGGTGCGCGCGGGCAGGCTGCGCTGGCCCAGGGCGTTGAAGCGGTACCAGTATTCGCGCGCCGGCTCCAGGCCGGACACGTCGGCATGCACGCTGTGGCACCAGCGCACTTCAGCGTCTTCGCTGCCGCGCGCCGCGATCTGGGTGAAGGCGGCGTCATGCGCCATCTCCCACTGCACGCCCACGCGCTCGGGCAGGCCGGGGCCGGTGAGCATCGTCCATAACACCAGGCTGCGTGGGCGCGGCTGGCCCGAGGCCACGCCCAGCGCAAAGCGCGGCACGTCCTGCGCGCGCGCATGGCGCACAAAGGCCGGCGCCAGGCCGGCGGCCAGGGTCAGGCTGAGCAATTGGCGGCGGGTGGCGTGAGGCATGGCGACAACTCGGTTCACGACTCGGTTCAAGACAGGCCGCATTCTCACAGCGCGCAGATATCATCCGCCGCCCCATGCGCACGCTGCCCAATACGCCCCCCGTTTCCCTGAACCCGGCGCAACTGGAAGCGGTGCACCACCTCAGCGGCCCGTGCCTGGTGCTGGCCGGTGCCGGCTCGGGCAAGACGCGGGTCATCGTGCACAAGGTGGCGCGGCTGTTGCAGGCCGGCATGGCGCCGGCGCGCATTGCCGCCATTACCTTCACCAACAAGGCCGCGGCCGAAATGCGCGAGCGCGCCAAGGCCCTGGTGGGCCCGCGCGCCGCGCGCGAGCTGGCGGTGAGCACCTTTCACAGCCTGGGCGTGCGCATGCTGCGCGCCGACGGCGCCGTGCTCGGCCTGAAAGACCAGTTCAGCATCTTCGACGCCGACGATGTGCTGGGCGTGCTGCGCGACGTGGGCAGTTGCACCGACAACGCCCTGGCGCGCCAGTGGCAGTGGACCATCAGCGCCTGGAAGAACCAGGGCCTGACTGCGGATGGCGCCGCGGCCGCCGCGGCCAGCGAGCCAGACCGACAGGCCGCGCGGGTGATGCAGCTTTATGAGCAGCGCCTGGCCGCCTACCAGGCGGTGGACTTTGATGACTTGATCGGGCTGCCGCTGAAGCTGTTGCAACGCAGCGCTGAGGTTCGTGCGAAGTGGCAGCAGCAGTTCCAGCACCTGCTCGTTGACGAGTACCAGGACACCAACGCCGTGCAGTACGAGTTGCTCAAGGCCTTGGTCGGCCATGGCCGCGTGGCGCCACCCACGGCGTTCACCGCGGTGGGCGACGACGACCAGAGCATCTACGGCTGGCGCGGCGCCACGCTGGATAACCTCAAACGTTTGCCGCAAGACTTCCCAGGCCTGAAGCTGATTGCGCTGGAGCAGAACTACCGCTCCACCGGCGCCATCCTGCGTGCGGCCAACCAGGTCATCGCCTGCAACCCGAAGTTATTCGAAAAAAAGCTGTGGAGCGACCACGGCGAGGGCGAGCCGGTGAAGGTGCTGGCCTGCGACGGCGAGGAGCACGAGGCCGAACGCGCCGTGGCGCGCATCCAGGCCTTGCGTGCGGGCCAGGCGCAAAACGATGGCGCGCTGAAGCTGGCTGACTTCGCCATCCTGTACCGCGCCAACCACCAGGCCCGGGCCTTCGAGCAAAAGCTGCGCGCGGCACAGATTCCGTACAAGGTGTCGGGCGGCACCAGCTTTTTCGACCGCGCCGAGATCAAGGACCTGTGCGCCTGGCTGCGCCTGCTGGTCAACCCCGACGACGACCCTGCCTTCCTGCGCGCGGTGAGCTGCCCCAAGCGCGGCATCGGCACCACCACGCTGACCAAACTGAGCGAGTTCGCCACGCAGTGGAAGTGCAGCTTGTTTGAAGCGTTGTTCTCGCCCGCGCTGCACAGCGCGCTGGGCGCCAAGGCGCTGGGCTCGCTGCATGAATTCGGCCGCTATGTGAATGACCTGGAACACCGTGCGCGCCAGACGCTGGGGGCGCAAGCCGCAAGGCCGTTGCTGCTGGAATGGCTGCAGGACATCGGCTACGAGCAGCATCTTCATGACGGTGAAGACAGCCCCAAGCTGGCGGCCGCGCGCTGGAGCAATGTGCTCGACTTTGTTGACTGGATCGCCAAGCGCTGCGGTGGCCAGCCCGATGAGGCCGCCGGCCAGGTGGAGAGCGAAAAGCAAAGCGTGCTGCAAGTGGCGCAGACCATCAGCGTCATCATCAGCCTGGCCGAACGCAGCGACGAGCAAGACGTGGTCACGCTGTCCACGCTGCACGCTGCCAAGGGCCTGGAATGGGCGCATGTGCAACTGGTGGGCATCAACGAAGGGCTGTTGCCGTTCAAGCCGGGTGAAGACGGCGAAGGCGATGTGGCGGCCCTGGCACAGCGCCTGGAAGAAGAGCGCCGCCTCATGTACGTGGGCATCACGCGCGCGCGCCGCACGCTGGTGGTGAGCACGCTGAAGCGGCGCAAGCGCGGCCGCGACACCGTGGCCGGCGTGCCCAGCCGTTTCATCGCCGAAATGAAGCTGGATGAAGTGGTGGCCAAGGGCGACCCGCGCGAACGCATGAAGCGCCTGCGCGAAGAGCTGATGGCCAAGGCCGCCGCTGCGCCGGCAATAGGCTGATGGCCCTCAGCCCAAGCCGCGCCCAGTGGGGAGGAAGGTTTAACCGGCGCCCGGGACGTTGACGTCGCATTCCGGGTCCAGCCCCAAGCTGGCGCCGCTGTGCACCAGGCCAGCCGGCGTGAATTCGACCTGGAACCACAGGCAGTTGTAGTTGGCATGGCGCCACGACCAAACCTCGTTGCCACTGTGCACGCGCATGGTGTGCGCCGGGCGCCCGACCCGGCGCAACACCTCGGCCTTGGGCAGGCCGGGGCTCATTTGCGCGAAGGTCCAGGCGTCGAGCACCTGCTCCCACTGGAGCAACCGGCCCTGGGCATCAAGGTCGATCATGTAGGTGTGCCGCCCCACCGGGCCGCGCGCATATTCGAGCCGGGTGGCGCCATCTGCCAGCGGGTAGCGGCCCGTTGGTTCGCCCATCTGCTGGCGCACCTGCGCTTCAACGTGGCCGGTTTGCAGCCCCTGCGGGCTGTAGCTCGTGCAGCCGGCCAAGGCGCCGAGCGCCACGCCCCACGCGGCCAGGGCCCAGCGCACCGACCCTGGTTGTGGCATTGGCAAGTGCGCGGCAGCAAGGTTCATGCGGACAAGCCTAAACCGATTTCAATGTCCGACAAGCGCGCCTTCCCTGACCTGCATGCCGACGCGAAAAAAAGGGCCTGCGAGGCAGGCCCTTTTTGGGGTCTTGGCCACCGCGCTAGACCCTCGCACCGGGTCGCGCTGCGGCCGTGCGGGTCAGTCGCTGCGGCGGCGGCGCGCCACAAAAATCATCATCACCAGGCCCAGGCCCATCAAGGCATAGGTTTGCGGCTCGGGAATGGCGGCGACGACGCCCGGGCCCGTGGCGACCCAGTTCGACGGTGCAGCGCCCGGCATGGAAATCACGCCGAATGCGGGCGTGGGCTTGGTGCTCGTTGCGGTGGCCAGCACCATGAAGTCAGCCAGCGTGATGGTCGCGCCGTTCAGTGCCCAGGAACTGGAAACATCGAGCGCATTGAACAGGTTGGGGCTGCCGGCGGCCGAGGGCCAGCCCAGGATGGCCAGGTTGGTTGTCGAATAGCCCGAGTCGACGGCGCCAAAACCGGTTGAGAACGACGCATCCGGGCCCGCGCCATCAACAAACGCGACCGCTTCGCCAGAGAAGGCGAACTGGAGTTGGTCGACCCGGTTGCCGGTGGTCACGCCCCAGTTGGGCGAAAGCGTGAAGTTCACGCCGGCGGCGGTTTGGGTGAGCAGCAAGGTGGCCTGGTTGATGGTGGCCACGGCGCCGCCTGTGGACTCGGCGTTGAAGCGGTAGGTCAGCGTGTCGCCCACGGCGGCAACGGCGGCAGGCAAGGTGAAGGCCAGGCCTACCAGGCTGGCGGCGGCGGTGCGAATGAATCGGGTCATGAGGGCTTCCTTAGGTGACGGTTTGCGCAATGTGCGCGGTGTTCGCAATGTCGACACATCGGGCTGGCCCGGGTAGCTGCGTCGCATCACGTTCAAACTTTGTGTCCGCACCATACTTAACCACTTCGGCCGCGGCAACCCCCCGGAATGAGTGTGTCGTGCGGGCGCCGCGCAGTGGCAGATCGACCCAGATTGTGTGCCACATCGCACAGACAAGAAAAAGGGCCTGCAGGCAGGCCCTGGTAACGAGATGCGCGTGGTTCAGGGCTGTTGGGTCTTGCGGCGGCGCGCCACGAACGCCATCACTGACAGGCCCATACCCATCAAGGCATAGGTTTCGGGTTCGGGAATCGCTGCCACCGGCGCGCCGTCGTTGCCCAGGGCGACCCAGTTCGCAGGCCGCGCGCCGGGCATGCTGATCACGCCGAAGGCCGGGGCAGGCTTGCTGCTGGAGCCCGCGGTGAAGCCGAAGTCGGCCAGGTTGATGCCCGCGCCGTTGAGAGCCCACTTTGAAAACGCATCATGGTCGTCGAACTCGTTGGCACCCGACTACGGCCAGCTGATGGTGACCTTGAAGGCACTGTTGTAGCCCGAGTCGATGGCGCCCATGCCGAAGCTGGCGCTGCCCGCCGGGCCGGCCAGGTGGCTGAAGCTGGCAGCGTCACCCGAGTAGACGAACTGGATCTGTTGCACGCGGTCGCCGCTGCTGGCGTGCCAGTCGGGTGTGAGCTTGAAGTTCACGCCGCTGGCGGTTTCGGTGAGCAGCATGCTGGCTTGCGACACCGTTGGCGTGGCCCCGGCGGTGGACTGGGTGTTGAAGCTGTAGACCACGGTGTCGCCAACGGCGGCATGCGCGGCCGGGCCGGCAAAGGCGGCGGCGGTCAGGGCGGCAACGACGGCGAAGCTGAGCTTTGACATGAAATTTCCTTGTGGCAAAACGGGTGGGAACTGGCCGGTGTATCGAGCTGTTCAGGACACGTTGCGTGGTGGACTTGGGAGTTAACGTGTCGTTGAATCCGCTGAGCCGAAAGATACGCAGCCGCTCGCACAGCAACCATCCCCGGCGCCGGGGAGTGCATAGTTCCTAACTGCTAATTGCGTGTGCCTTGCGTCACGTTGCGCCGGCGTTGGCGCGCATTCGTTAACGCTTCAGTTGATGCGCCGCGGCGTGGCGGCGCAGGCGTTACATCTTCATGAGGCCTGTGGTGGCAACTACAGCGTGCGTTCCACGGTGAAACGGGGCCGCCGTTTGGTTTCGATGTGGATCTTGGCGATGTACTCGCCGATCACGCCCAGGCTGAGCAGTTGCACGCCACCCAGAAAGAAGATGGGCACCAGCGTGGAGGCCCAACCGGGCACCGCCGCGGCGCTGAACAAGGCCACCCACAACACCCACAGCGTGGCGCCAAAGCTGAACGCCGACACCAGCATGCCCAGCAGCGTGATGGCACGCAGCGGCGCGGCCGAGAACGATGTCACGCCCTGCAGCGCAAAGGCCAGCATGCGGCGCAGCGGGTACTTGGTTTGCCCGGCCACGCGGGCATGGCGTTCGTAACGCACCGTGGCCGTGGCAAAGCCCAGGCGCGGCACGATGCCACGCAGAAAGATGTTTGACTCGCCGTAACCGCGCAGCGCTTCGACGGCGCGGCGCGACAGCAGCCGGTAGTCGGCATGGTCGAACACCAGCTCCACGCCCAGCGCGCGCATCAGGCGATAAAAACCGTGCGCGCTGGCGCGCTTGAGCCAGGCGTCGGCATCGCGCCGTGCGCGCACGCCGTACACCACGTCGGCGCCCATGGCGTGGGCCTGCAGCATCTCGCGCATGGCCTGCGGGTCGTCTTGCAGGTCGGCGTCCAGGCTGATCAACACGTCGCCCGGCGCATGCAACAGCCCGGCCAGCAAGGCGTTCTGGTGGCCGCAGTTGTGCGACAACTTGATGCCGTGAATGCGCACATCGGCCAGCGCATGGGCTTCGATGAGCGCCCAGGTGCGGTCGCGCGAGCCGTCGTCGACCAGGCAGATGCTGCTGCCCTCAGTGATGAGTTGTTCGCTGCGCAATTGCGCCAGCACCGCGCCGAGCTGGCGCAGGGTTTCGGGCAGCGCGGCTTCTTCGTTGTAGCAAGGCACCACCACGCAGAGCTGTTTCATGACAACCTTTCCCCAGTGGCCGGTGGTGGCCGAAAGACCCAACTCATGATGCCCAGGTAGAAGACCAGCGAATACACCGGCATCCCCACGGCGTGGGCCAGCGGCGCGGCCACACCGATGCGCAACAGGGCCCACACGCAGGTCGCGTTCAGCGCCCAAGCGGCCAGCGCCATGGCCATGAATCGCCATGCGGCACCCGGCGCCGCGTGGCGGTTAACGAAAGTCCAACTGCGGTGGAGCAGGAAGCTCAGGCACAGGCCCAGTGCATAGCCCATGGCATTGGCCAGCAACTCGGGCAGCCCCACCCAGCGCCAAAACATGATCAGGCCATAACCGACGCCGGTGTTGAACATGCCGATGGCGGCATAGCGCAGCGTGCGAGGCAGGTCGTACAAGCGGCAAACCTCGTCGGCGCTAGGGGCCACTGCGCACATGCACCACCGCCAGTGGGTCGGCGTGCAACCGCCGCCAACCGGGCAGTGTGTCCAACACGGCGATGGCGGCTGTGCCGGGCTCGAGCAGCGTCCAGGCGATGCGGTACTTGTCCAACACAGATGTCAGCGCGGCGCGGCTTTCGAGCCGAGTGGCATTGACGTAGGTGCGAACCAGGTTGTCACCGTACATGTCGGAGCGGCCATCCATGAACACGGGAATGCCCTGCTCGATCAGGTAGCCGCCGAAGTTGTAGGCGTTGAACACCGGGCCGGCTGCCGGCGCACCGGCCAGGCGCGCCGCAGCGAGGGCGGCGGCTGGGGTGACAGTCAGGCGCGGCTGGTGCGCGCGCCATTGGCCCAGCGCAATGGCCGCGGCCGCGGCCACAACCAACACCCCCGCCGTCACGAGCGGTCTGGCGGGCTGCGCCAGAGCGGCGAAAGCGCGATCCAGTCGCGCCACATGGGGCCGCCCGCCTGTGCTGGCGGCCCAATGCCGCGCCAATGGCGTGGCCAGCAGCAGCGTTCCGACCAGACCGAGCATGGAGCTGTAACGCGAGTGCTTCAAGGCCATGTGCAACAGACCCAGCAGCAATGCGATACGTGGCGCCGTGAGCCTGAAGTGGCCGCCCAGGGCCAAGCCCAGCACCAGCAGCAACCAGATCTCAAGCGGGTGGACGCGATGAAAATTGACCGGCTGCCATTCAGTGATGACCTTTAAGGCATAGCTCTGGGTCAAGACCTGGGCTGTGAAAGCCCAGCCCTGCACACCGTGTGGCGTGGCCAGGCTGGCGACCATGCTAAGCAGCAAGAACAGGCTCCAGCGCTTGATGACAGCCGCGCGAGCGCCCGCGCCGGCGCCCCAGGCCGCTTCGGCAGCCAGCGCCAAGGCCAGCACCAGGCCAAGCGTGAAGCTGCCGTGCAGGTTGGCCCACAGCGCCATCACGCCGGCCAGCCACCACGGTGGCGCCGTTTGTGCTTCGACCGCGTCAACAAGTGTGCCGAACCACAGCACGATCAAGGGCCACACCAGCAGGTGCGGCCTGGCCAGCAGGTTTGGGAGCAGCAGGTAGGCCGCCAGTGCCACGAACAGCAGGGCATGGATGGGCTCCATGCGGCGCAGCAGGAAGCGTGTGAGGTACGCCAGGGTGGCCGCAAAAGACAGTGCAACCAGTGCCACCAGGCCTGGCCAGCCCGCCAGCGCGTGAACTTGCGCGATCACGACTTCAGACAGCCACTCGTGCGCCGTCCAGGGGGCGCCCGGCATGCTGTGCGAGAACGGATCCACACTCGGCACGCCTCGGTGGGCCAGGATCCAGCGCCCGGCCGCCAGGTGCCAGTAGGTGTCGGCGTCACCCAGCGAAGGGTGGTGTTGGGGCAGTGCCGTCACCCACAGCAGCCCGGTCACGAAGACCAGCAAGGGCCACGACAGGTGCAGGCCCGCGGCGCGCGACGCCGGGCCTGCTGGCAAGGAATCCATTGGTGTCATTTGCGTGGGCCGGCGCCGCCGAGCCGGCAGCACCAGTCGATCATGTCCCTGGTCGCGTGCAATGTAGCGCAGCACCCGCGCCGATGGCCCTCGCGCCAGGGGTCGATTTCAGGGTCAAACCAGCCGCATCAACCGCCCCATCAACCGCCCTTCAACATGCCCTTGATGCCGCGCACCGCCTGGCGGATGCGGGCTTCGTTCTCGATCAACGCAAAACGCACATGGTCGTCGCCATGGTCGCCAAAGCCGATGCCGGGGCTGACGCACACCTTGGCCTGTTCAAGCAGATGTTTGGAGAATTCCAACGAACCCAGGGCGCGGTGTGCCGGCGGGATCTGCGCCCAGATGTACATCGACGCCTGCGGCAGCGGCACGTTCCAGCCGGCTTCTTGCAGGCCCTTGGCCAGCACGTCGCGGCGCTTCTGGTAGGTGGCGGCAATCTCCTGCACGCACTGCTGCGGGCCTTCGAGCGCGGCAATCGCGGCCACCTGCACCGGCGTGAAACTGCCGTAGTCGTGATAACTCTTGATTCGAGCCAGGGCGTTCACGAGCCCCGGGTTGCCCACCATGAAGCCGATGCGCCAGCCGGCCATGTTGTAGCTCTTGCTCAGGGTGAAGAACTCCACCGCAACGTCTTTCGCGCCCTTGACCTGCATGATGGACGGCGCCGTCCAGCCGTCGAACACGATGTCGGCATAGGCCAGGTCGTGCACCACCAATATGTCGTGCTTGCGCGCCAGGCCGATCACGCGCTCGAAGAAATCCAGCTCAACGCATTGCGCGGTGGGGTTGGACGGGAAGCCCAGCACGATCATCTTCGGCTTGGGGTAGCTGCCGCGGATGGCGCGTTCGAGTTCGGCGAAGAAGTCCACGCCGGGCACCAGGGGCACGCTGCGGATGTCGGCACCGGCAATCACCGCGCCGTAGATGTGGATCGGGTAGCTCGGGTCGGGCACCAGCACGGTGTCGCCGCGGTCCAGCGTGGCCAGCATCAGGTGCGCCAGGCCTTCCTTGCTGCCGATGGTGACGATGGCTTCGTTGTCGGGGTCGATGCTCACGCCGTAGCGGTTTTCGTACCAGTGGCTGATGGCGCGGCGCAGGCGCGGGATGCCCTTGCTGGCCGAATAGCCGTGGGTGTCGGGCCGCTGCGCCACTTCGACCAGCTTGGCCACGATGTGCGCCGGCGTGGCGCCATCGGGGTTGCCCATGCTCATGTCGATGATGTCTTCGCCGCGCCGGCGCGCCGCGAGTTTCAACTCGGCCGTGATGTTGAAGACGTAGGGGGGAAGGCGGTCGATGCGCGCAAAGCGGCGCTGGCCCTGTGCAGTGCTCATGATGGTGACTTCTAACGTTAGCGCCCGGAACCGTCCGAGCGACGTGGTGGCGTTGCACCGCCTGGCACGATGCTATCTCAGCCTCTCAGGCCTGGATGCGCACGCGCAGCGGTGCGAAACGCCGGTTCAGCACCCGGCTGTCGAAGCCGCCAAAGCGCCCGGACAGCGGCGTGGCGCAGTGCGGGCAGCGGCCGTCTTCGCTCACGCCGTAGTGCAGCAGCGCATGCCAGTCGCGCACGATCAGTGCCTGCCCACAGCCGGTGCAATGCGTGCTGCCGCCTTCAGGGTCGTGGATGTTGCCGGTGTAGACATGCTGCAAGCCATTGGCCAGGGCGATGCGCCTTGCGCGCTGCAAGGTGGCGGCCGGCGTGCGCTCGATGTGCGTGAGCTTGTAGTCGGGGTGAAACGCCGTGAAGTGAAGCGGAACGTTAGGGCTGAGGTGCTCGCGCAGCCACTGCGTCATGGCGTGCAGTTCGGCGTCGCTGTCGTTCTCGCCCGGGATCAGCAAGGTGGTGATTTCCAGCCAGCATGTCGTTTCGTGGTGGATGTATTGCAGCGTCTCCAACACCGGTGCCAGGTGCGCGCCGGTGAGCTTGAAATAGAAGTTTTCGCTGAAGGCTTTCAGGTCGACATTGGTGGCGTCCATCCTGGCAAAGAATTCGCGCCGCGGTTCGGCGTGGATGTAGCCCGCCGTCACCGCCACCGTACCCACGCCCAGGGCGTGGCAGGCATCGGCGGTGTCCAGCGCGTACTCGGCAAAGATCACCGGGTCGTTGTAGGTGAAGGCCACGCTGGTGCAGCCGCTTTGCCGGGCAGCCTGGGCGATGTGCTGCGGGCCGGCGTGGGCCGACAGGCGCGCCACTTCGCGGCTCTTGGAGATGTCCCAGTTCTGGCAGAACTTGCAGGCCAGGTTGCAGCCCGCGGTGCCGAAGCTCAGCACCTTGCTGCCGGGGTGGAAGTGGTTCAGCGGCTTCTTTTCGATCGGGTCGATGGCAAAGCCCGAACTGCTGCCGTAGGCGGTGAGCACCATGGCGTCGCCCGCTCGGGCGCGCACGAAGCACAGGCCGCGCTGGCCATCGTGCAGCTTGCAGTCGCGCGGGCACAGGTCGCATTGAATGCGGCCGTCGGGCAGGGCGTGCCACCAGCGTGCCGGGTGGCCAGACGTGACGGGCGCAGCAGCTTCGTTCACTGTTTGCCTTCGCAGAACACGCGCACGCCATAGCGCTGCCACCGCATGTCCGCCGCCCAGAAGGTTTCGGGCAGGCCGGCCTTGCGCTTCAGCGCGCCCAGGAAGCTGCTGACATCGGGCAACTGTTGCCACACTTGCGGCAAGAAGGTGCTGCGGTGGCCTTGCCATTCGAAGATCACGCCGTCCACGCCCGGGCGCAGCACGGTGCGGGCTTGCTCGTCGCTGTTGATCTGCACCGTCTGCGGCGCATCGAGCAGCGAGACTTCCAGTTCAATGCCCGGCCATTCAGCCAGCTTGAGTGGCGCGAAACGCGGGTCATTGAAGGCCGCCGCCACGGCATGGTGGCGCACATCGTCGAGCAATGGGCGCGTGGCGGTTAACGTTCCAATGCAGCCGCGCAGCTTGCCCTGCGCGTCGTGCAAGGTGACGAAACTGGCCCCCGGCAGCTTCAGCGCCGGGTGGTCGGGCGTGGCCTTGGCCGGCAGGCCCAGGCGCTGGTTGATGGCATTGCGCGCCGCACCCAGCAGCGCCGCTGCCAGGCCGTCATCAACCGCCACGGCCGACGCCGGCTCGCGCAAGGCCAGCGTGGCATAGCCCACCACGCGCTCGCGCGGGCCGGCGGTGTCGCCGGAATTGCACAAGCCCAGGCGCTGCACCTGCATGCCCATTCGCGCGGCCAGCAGCAGGGCGCCGTTGAGCGCGCGCGCGCCGCAGGCCTGGCGCGGGTGCAGGTCGGTGGCCAGGCCTTCGATGCGCTGCACGGTGGCCTGATCCATGGCCTGGGCCTGCTCGTACGGCAGGTAGTGCGACAAGTCCGAGCTGATGACGATCAGCGTTTCCGGCCCGCCCCAGAGTTGCTGCAGCACCTGCGCCACGGCCTGCGGCGAGGCGTCACCCACGGCCAGCGGCACCAGCTTGAAGCTGCCCAGGCTGACCTGCAAGAAGGGCAGTTGCACCTCCAGCGAATGCTCCTGGGCGTGCGGCGCATCGCTGAACACCACTTGCGGCAAGCCGCGCAGGCCTTCCAGCGCCGCCAGGTCGAGCGCAACAGGGCCCAGGGGCGTGGCAAAGGCCTGCACCGTGGGCGCGGCCAGGCCCTGCACGGCCACGCGGTGCACCGGCCCGAGCAGCACCACGCGGCTCACTGCTGTGACTTCAGGCTGCGCCTTCCCCGGCTTAGTGCGCAGCAGCGCGTAGGCGCGCGCGGCCATCGCACCGCTGTACACATAGCCCGCATGCGGCACCACCAGCATCTTGGGTGGCGGGCCCTGGCCGGGCGGCGCTGCGTCCAGGTACTGCGTCACGGCCGTGCGCAAGGCTTGCGCCTGCGCCGGGTAGAAGCTGCCGGCCACCGCGGCGGGGCGGGTGGGGGTGCCGGGGGCCAGGTGTGCGGTGTTCATGGGCGTCATCCTCAGGCGGGAAGTTTGCGCCGGCGCTGCGCCACGTCAAGCCCGGCACGGTTTGGGCCAGACAGGGCCCTGCGGCAGCGCCAGGGTGCGGCGGGCCCATCGGTACGGCCGGGTTGCAGCGGCGACGGCACGGCGCAGATCATGGGCCGTGGCGACCTATGATGTGCGCATGGCTGTGGCCGCATCAGTGCAGGAAACGTTCGCGCAACTGGCCCACGCCGCCCGGCGCCGCACGGCCGGCTGGTGGGGCATTGTTTGCCTGGCCGCAGCGCTGCTGGATCTGGTTCTGCGGCCATCGACCTACCGCGCCGAGAACCGGCGCAACCTGGCGCAGCACATCGTGCAAGACGCCGCGCCGATGCTGGCCTGGTTCACCGTGCTGACCATGCTGATCAGCCTGATCGTGATCCGCATCGTGCTCGTCACGGCAGTGAGTTATGGCCTGACGCGCTATGCGCTGGAGATGGTGGTGCGGGTGCTGGTGCTGGAGTTGATCCCGCTGACGGCGGCACTGTTTGCCGCGCTGCGCTGCACCGTTCCCAACGCCGCGGAAGTGGCGGCGCTGCGCAGCCAGGCGCCGTGGCCGGCGGGTGCGCTCGGCGACGCCTTGCGCCGCGAAGTGCTGCCGCGCGTGGCCTCCGGCGTGTTTTGCGCGCTGCTGCTGGCCGCCATGAGCTGCGCGGTGACCCTGGTGCTGGCTTACCTGTCGGTCTACGGCTTCACCGCATCGGGCCTGGCGGCCTACACCCGCACCGTGGGCCATGTCTTCAACCCGGCTGTGGCGCTCATCCTGGGCTTGAAGGTCGTCTTCTTCGGCGTCGCCGTGGCGCTGGTGCCGATGGCCGCGGTGATCGACGGCGGGCCGAACCGCGGTCGCCGGCCCAGTGCCGAGCTGGCCGGCCTGGTGCGCATGTTCCTGGTGATCCTGCTGATCGAGGCGGCGTCGCTGGTGGGCAACTACTACTGAAGAAATGGAACTCCCCCTACGCGCTTCGCGCGCCCCCTCAAGGGGGCAACGCCAGCGGCCCGGCAGAGCCGGTTCCGCGGCGTTCGCTTGGTCCGAGCGGGTTCATGCGTCGCGGGTGGCGGCTGTCGCCCTGGAAAACTGACATGGCCCAAGACCCCCCTGCGCCGCCCGCACCCGTGGCCCATCTGCAACTCAAGGCGGCGCTGCTGCTGGCCTTGTTCGTGCTGCTGGTGGGCGCCACGGCGCTGTACCTGCTGTATGCGCGCGGCAGCTTCGAGGCCACGCAGCGCCTGGTCTTGCTGGCCGAAGACTCCGAAGGCGTGAGCGTGGGCATGGACCTGACCTTCGCCGGCTTCCCGATCGGCCGCGTGCGCCGCGTCGAGCTGGGTGACGACGGCAACGTGCGCATCCTGATCGACGTGCCGAGCAAAGACGCGCACCGGTTGCGCACATCGAGCATCTTCACCCTGGTGCGCAGCCTGGTCGGCGGTGCCAACCTGCGCGCCTACAGCGGCGTGCCGAGCGACCCGCCGCTGCCCGCCGATGCGCAGCGCAAGGTGCTGGTGGGCGATGCCGCGGCCGAGCTGCCGCGCCTGGTGGCCGCGGCGCGCGACCTGCTCACCAACCTGGTGCAACTTTCGGCGCCGGATGGCGCGCTGGCCACCAGCCTGGGCGCCAGCCTGGCCAATGTGCAGGCGTTGAGCGAGCAGGCCAAGGGCCCAAGCGGCGCGCTGGGCCTGCTGGCCGGCACAAACGATGCGCGCCAGATCAGCGCGGCGCTGGCCCGCACCAACGCCTTGCTGGCGCGGCTGGACGGCCTGGCAGCCAAGGCCGATGCGCAGATCCTGGGCCCTGACGGCTTGGTGCGCGAGAGCCGCGCCACGCTGGCGCAACTCGGCGTGCAACTCGGTGAGTTGCTGGCCGCTGCCCGCGGCGCGCTGAAGCAGGTCGATGCGGTGCTGGCCGAAGCGCAGGGGGTGGCCACCAACGCCCGCGCCGCCACCACCGATCTCACCGCCCTGCGCAGCGAAGTCGACGCCACGGTGCGCAAGGTGGAGCAACTGGTCGATGAGGTCAACCGCAAGTGGCCGTTTGCCCGCGACACGGAGTTGAAGCTGCGATGAGCCGCTGCCGTTGGCCCCTGGCAGTGTCGCGGGCCGGCGCGCGGGCGCGCGCTGTCACGTTGCGCGCCGTGTTGGGTGTAACGATAGGCATGACTTTGTCGGGCTGCGCCTCGGGCCCGCCCGTGCCCGATTGGCAGGCCAATGCCAAAGCGGCGATGGACCAGGCCACCGAGGCCTACTTGCTGGGCGACAACGCGGCCGCGGCGCGGGCCTTCGAGCGTGCGCGCGAGCAACTGCGGCGCAGCGGCCAGCCCGAGCTGCTGGCACGCGCGGAGCTGATGCGCTGCGCCACCCAAGTGGCCAGCCTGGTGTTCGAGCCTTGCGCCGGCTTCGAGCGGCTGCGCGCCGATGCCGCCGCGCCCGAGCTGGCCTATGCTGACCACTTGGCGGCGCGGCCGCTGCCGGCGGCGCAGATCGAGCTGTTGCCGCCGGGGCAGCGCGGCGTGGCGCGCGCGCTGGCCGGTGGCGCCGGCCCGGCCAGCGGCGTGCAAGACATCGCCGACCCGCTGGCACGCCTGATTGCCGCAGCACTGCTGTTCCAGGCCGGCCAGGCCAGCCCGGCGACGCTGGCAGCAGCGGCCGACACAGCGTCGGCGCAAGGCTGGCGGCGCCCCTTGCTGGCCTGGCTAGAGGTGCTGGCCTTGCGCGCGCAGCGCGCCGGCGCGGCCGACGAAGCCGCGCGGTTGCGCCGGCGCATCGAGCTGGTGCTGGGCCGCTGAACATCCGGCCTCGTGCTGCGGGCCATCGCTGCGCGACTGTGCGCAACTGAGTGCCGCTGAGCGCAGCTGAGCGCCACGGAGCAGCTGTGCCGTGGCCTGCCGCGCAGGATTCAGGCCAGCGGCGAATAGCCGTCGCGCAATTCCCGCTTGAGCACCTTGCCGATGGCACTGCGCGGCAACTCGTCGAGCAAGCACACCGCAGCCAGCCGCTGCGTCTTGCCCACGCGCGCGTTGCACCATTGGCGTAACTCATCCGCACTGTCCGCTGCACCGGCATGTTTGACGACAAAGGCCACCGGCGTCTCGCCCCATTCGGTGCTGGGCACCCCCACCACGGCAGCTTCGTGCACCGCGGGGTGGGTGTGCAGCACGGCTTCCAGGTCGCTGGGGTAGATGTTGAAGCCGCCGCTGATGATCATGTCCTTGCGCCGGTCCATCAGGATCAGGA
This sequence comes from Burkholderiales bacterium, assembly GCA_043756905.1. Taxonomy (GTDB): domain Bacteria; phylum Pseudomonadota; class Gammaproteobacteria; order Burkholderiales; family Burkholderiaceae_C; genus Rubrivivax. The sequence continues at coordinate 21,502 of JAYUQE010000436.1, forward strand.
AGCCGTCTTCATCGAGCCGCCCCACGTCGCCGGTGCGGATAAAGCGCTTGCCGTCTGGGCTGAACCATTCCGCCTCGCGCGTCTTGTCGGCCAGCCCGTGGTAGCCGCTCATCATGCCGGGGCTGTGGCCCACGATCTCGCCGGTCTGGCCTGCGGGCAACTCGCGGCCGGATTCATCGATGAAGCGGATGTCATGCCCCGCCACCGCCTGGCCCACGGTGTGCAGCTTGTGCGGGAACTCATGCGCGTTGAGCAAGAAGGTGCCGCCGCCTTCGGTCATGCCGTACAGCTCGACCAGGCCGCCCGGCCAGCGTTTCAGCACATCGGCCTTCAGCGCCGCGCTGAACGGTGCGCTGGTGCACCACTTCATGTGAAAGCTGCTGAGGTCGAATTCACCAAAGCGCGGCTCGGCCATCAAGCGCTGGTATTGCACCGGCACCAGCATGGTGTGCGTGGCGCGGTGCTGCTGCGCCAGTTGCAAATAGCCCAGGGCGCTGAACTTCTTCATCAACACCACCGTGCTGCCACAGGCCAGGCTGGGGAAGAAACTCACCAGCGTGGTGTTGGAATACAGCGGCGTGGCCAGCAGCGTGCGCATGCCCGGGCCGTAGCCGTATTGCGCGGCGCGCTGCACATGCACCCAGCGCATGCCGTGCGGCTGCACGATGCCCTTGGGCGTGCCGGTGGTGCCACTGGAATAAATGAGGTTGAAGGCCCAGTCGGGTTGCACGGCCACCGGCTGCGGTGTGCTGCCGGGCGGCGCCAGCCAGGCGTCGAAGCCGGTGCCGGTGATGCTGTCATCGAGCCGCACCCGGGGCAGCCCGGCGGGTGCCTGCGGCAGCAATTCGGCCGCGGCGTCATCGGCGAACAGCATCTTGGCGCCGCTGTCGCGCAGCATGGCGCCAAATTGTTCGGGCGTGACCGAAGGCGCCAGCGGCGCCACGGCCACGCCGGCGCGCAGCGCACCCAGAAACACCGCGGCATAGCGCGCACTGGCATGCGCGCACACCGCCACCACATCGCGCGGCGCCACGGCGTCGCGCTGCAAGCCGGCGGCCACGCGGTCGACCAGGGCGTCGAATTCGGCGTAGCTGTAGGCAACGTCGTCGTCGATCACCGCCGGCTGATCGGGCTGCTGCTGGGCATGCTGGCGCAACAGATCGGCCACCGTGGCAAAGGGCATCTGGTCGGTCAGGCTCGCCGCATTGCCTTCGGGCGGGCTCGCTGGGGCACCGCTCATGGCTTGGCCGTCAGCCCCAGCCGTTCGATCAAGGCCTTCTCCTTGGCAAAGGTGTCTTGCACCCACTTGGAGTATTCGTTGCTGTTCAGGATCCAGTCTTCCTGGTTCAGTTGCGCCAGCATCTCCTTGTATTTGGGGTCGTCCAGCGCCTTCCTGAAAGCATCGTGCAGCGTCTTCACGATCGCTGGGTCGATGCCCTTGGGCCCGGCAATGCCGTAGGGCGAATTGCTCACCACTTTGTAGCCCAGTTCCTTGGCGGTGGGCACGTTCGGCCAGCGCTTGGTGCGCTGTTCGCCGAAGGTGACGAGCAGGCGCATCTGGCCGCCGTCAACAAACTTGTCCCAGCCGGTGGCGTCGCTCTGCGCGCTCACATGCCCGCCCAGCAGGGCCTGGGTCAGGTCAGCGTTGCCCTTGAACGGGATGTGGTTGAACTGCACCTTGGCGTGGTAGGCCACTTCCTCCATGTTCAGGTGCGGCGAGGTGCCGATGCCGGTGTTGCCGATGTCGATCTTGCCGGGGGCTTTGCGGGCCGCTTCCACCATGTCGTCGAACGTCTTGTAAGGTGCATCGGCGCGCACCGTCACGCCGAAGGTGTAGCCGGTCAGGCCCAGGATGTAGGTGAAGTCGGTGAGCGGGTTCCAGTTCGACTTCTGCATGTGCGGAATGCGCAGCATGCCCATCGGGAACTGGGCCACGGTGTAGCCGTCGGGCTTGGCGTTCAGGGCCATCTGGGCTGGCGCTGTCGTGCCGCCGCCGCCGGGCCGGTTTTCCACGATGATGGGCTGGCCCAGGTGCCTGGCCGCGGCCTCGGCCAGGCCACGCAAGTGGCGGTCGGTGCTGCCGCCGGCGGGCCAGGGGCAGATCAGGGTGATGGGCCGGCTGGGGTAGGGCTGGGCCCAGGCGGCGGGCGCGGCAGCGGTGGCGGTCAGGGCAGCAATAAGCAGGAAGTGGCGGCGTTGAGGCGTCATGATGAAAGGCCTTTCAGGGCGGTGCGGCGGCTTCGAGGGGGTGAGGCCATGCGGCACGGCAGTCTATGCCGGCAGGGCGTGCACCTTCTCCACCTTCTACCCGCGCCACGCACCCCGCCACTCCCGCCCCGCATCACGGTATTGGCGGCTCCCGCCAGTTGGCGCCGGCCGGTGCGGCCAAAGCGTCAAGGTATGATCTCCCGACCGCTCGGTCGAAAGTGCTCCGAGCCAAGCCAATTCAATCATCGCGCCGCGCTTGGGTCGACCTGAGCGCCCCTCAGGAGCCCCGCCCATGCCCGAAGCCCTTGTTCTGGTGCGCCAAGACGGCGCCGTGCGCACGCTGAGCCTGAACCGCCCGGCCGCGCTCAACAGCT
>JAYUQE010000437.1:0-8325 GCA_043756905.1 Burkholderiales bacterium
GTGTCGGCATGGCGAGCTTCGTCGGGCGTGCCGTCGAACACGATCTGGCCGCCGCGTTCGCCCGGCCCGGGGCCCATGTCGATCAGCCGGTCAGCCGCCAGCATCACAGCCGGGTCGTGCTCCACCACCACCAGGGTGTTGCCGGCATCGCGCAGGCGCATCATGGCCTGCACGATGCGGCCCATGTCGCGCGGGTGCAGGCCAATGCTCGGTTCATCGAGCACGAACAGCGTGTTCACCAGCGAGGTGCCCAAGGCTGTGGTCAGGTTGATGCGCTGCACCTCGCCGCCGCTGAGCGTGCGGCTTTGCCGGTCGAGCGTCAGGTAACCCAGGCCGACATCGCACAGGTACTTGAGCCGGGTGCGGATCTCGTCGAGCAACAACTTCAGCGCTTCGCCCTGCATCGCGCTGGCCAGCTCCAGCCCGTCGAAGAAGCGGCGCAGGCGGTGGATCGGCAACAGCATCAGATCATGCAGCGTCAGGCCCGGCAGGCGCTCAAGCTGCTCGCGGCCGAAGCCCACGCCGGCCGGCAGGAAGCGGCGCGCTGCGGGCAAGATATCTTCTAACGTTTCAGGTGCACCACCGAGCCGCCACAGCAAGGCCTCGGTTTTGAGGCGCGCCCCGGCGCACACCGTGCACGGCGTGTAGCTGCGGTACTTGCTCAGCAGCACCCGGATGTGCATCTTGTAGGCCTTGCTCTCAAGGTATTCGAAGAAGCGGTAGATGCCGTACCACTGCTGGTTCCATTTGCCGTTCCAGTTGGGCGAACCGTTCAGCACCCATTCGCGCTGGCCCTGCGTGAGCAAGTGCCAAGGTGTGTCGCGCGGAATGCCGGCCTCGCCGGCGTGCTTCAGCAAGTCGGCCTGGATCTCGGCCCAAGCCGGGGTTTGAATCGTCTTCACCGCGCCGTTGCGCAGGGTCTTGCGTGAGTCGGGGATGACCAGGCCCAGGTCGACGCCGATCACGCGCCCGAAGCCGCGGCAGGTTTCGCAGGCGCCGAAGGCCGAGTTGAACGAGAACATGGCCGGCTGCGGGTCGGCGTAGTGCAGGTCGCTTTCCGGGCAATGCAGGCCGGTGGAGTAGCGCCACAGCTCTTGGCTGCCGTCGTCGTTCGAGCCATCGGGCAAGCGATAGACGTTGAGCCGCCCGCTGCCGCGCTTGAGCGCCATCTCAATGGCTTCCAGCGCGCGCGAGCGTTCGGTGTGGGCCAGACGGAAGCGATCCGCCACCACATCCAGCAGCGTTCTCGGCCCGGTGGGCGCGGCCACTTCGCGTTGCGCCTGCACGCGGGTGAAGCCGCTGGCCGAGAGCCATTGCTCGATCTCCTCAGCGCTGGTGTTGGCCGGCAGTTCCACCGGGAAGGTGATGGCGATGCGCGGGTCGCCCACGGCGCAGCGGGCCTGCAGATCGGCGTGGATGGTTTCGGCGTTGTCGTGCCGCACCGGCAAGGCGGTCTGCTTGTCGAACAACTGCGCGGCGCGGGCAATGAGCAGCTTGAAATGGTCATTCAGCTCGGTCATCGTGCCCACGGTGCTGCGGCTGGTGCGCACCGGGTTGGTCTGGTCGATCGCTATGGCCGGCGGAACGCCATCCACCCGGTCAACCGCCGGCCGATCCATGCGCTCCAGAAACTGCCGCGCATAGGCGCTGAAGGTCTCCACGTAGCGGCGCTGGCCCTCAGCGTAGAGCGTGTCGAACACCAGGCTGGACTTGCCCGAACCCGAAGGCCCGGTGACCACCGTCATCTCGCCGGTGCGAATGTCCAGGTCGAGGTTTTTCAGGTTGTGGGCGCGGGCACCGCGAATGCGGATCAGGCCAGGGGGCATGGGGGCCTTGTTGGGGTGGGGGCGGTAGGGGCCGGGCATTCTAGGAGGGTGAGTTGTCGTCAAGAAAACGACAGTCGATGTCAAAACAGCAGGCTCTACAGGTCAAAGACCCCCCTTGTCTAGGGGCTCCACGCGGTTTCCAGGATTGCCGCGACCTGCCGGCAACAAAGAATCAGACGAAAGTCGCGCCAAACCCCCTTTGTTGTCTAGTCGAGCCCTGACCATGCCCTACTTCGCCGAACGCCTGATGCGTTGGTTCCTGCTTGCAGTTTCAGTCTTGTTGGTTTCATGTGGCGGCGCCCAGGACGGCGGCGCCCAAAACGGCGCTACCGAACGCCGCAGCGCCCGGGCGCTGAGCGCGGGGGGCGATGGCGAGTCGGGCAGCATGACCTTCACGCCCACCGATCCCATACCCGCCGGCGCCCACATCACCGGCATGTTTTCGGGCGTGGTGAACTGGCCGCTGATTCCGCTGCACACCGTGCTCCTGCCCGACGGCCGGCTGCTGAGCTACGGCAGCTCGCCCACCGGCGTGCAGACCGGCAGCCACTACGACCTGTGGGACCCGGCAGGCGGCCTGAATGGCGGCCACACCACGCTCGACAACAGCGGCGGCACCGACCTGTTCTGCAGCTCGCAACTCGTGCTGCCCGATGGCAGCAGCGTGTTCATCGCCGGTGGCGACACATCCGTGCTGCCAGACAACAACGCCAACAACAACTCCAACCTCATCAGCCTGACCAGCCCCAACGCCATCACCCGAACGGCTGACATGAACCGGGCGCGCTGGTACTCGTCATCGATCACCTTGCTGAATGGCGAAACCTATATCCAGGGCGGCTTGGGTGGGCAAGACATGCCCGAGGTACGCACCACGGCCGGCTCATTCCGCGCGCTCACGGGCGTGAACACCAGCGCCATGGACGCCACGTTCCCGCGCAACTTCGTCGCCCCCGATGGCCGCGTGTTCGGCTACGACAGCAGCGGCAAGATGTACTTCATCAACCCGGCCAACGCGGGTGCCATCTCCGTGCTCGGCAGCACGCTGAACAGCGCCAACAGCGGTAGCGACGCCAGCGCGGCCATGTTCCAACCCGGGCGCATCCTGCAATTCGGCGGCAATTCCAACGGCGCGGTGGTGATCGACATCAGAGGCGCCAGCCCCACGGTGACCGCCACCGCCAGCATGAGCAAGCAGCGCCGCCTGGGCACCGCCACCGTGCTGGCTGACGGCAAGGTGCTGGCCACCGGTGGCAGTGCAACCTGGAACGAGGCCGACAACGTCAGCTACGACGCCGAGATCTGGAACCCCACCACCGGCACCTGGACGCTGGGCGCCACGTACCAGAAGATGCGGCTGTACCACTCCATGGCCATCTTGCTGCCCGATGCCACCGTGCTGGTTGGCGGCGGCGGCGCGCCGGGGCCGCAGTTGAACCTGAACGCCGAGTTGTACTTCCCGCCCTACCTGTTCACCGCCAGCGGCACCCTGGCCGCGCGGCCCGGCATCACCAGTGCGCCCACGGTGCTGGACATCGGCAAGACCTTCAGCGTCAACACCACCAGCACGGCCGCCGTGGCGCGCGTGGCGCTGGTGAAAACCGGCTCGGTGTCGCACGGCTTCAACATGGAGCAGCGCTTCGTTGACCTGACCTTCGTCAACAACGGCGGCGTGTTGTCTGTTCAGGCGCCGGCCCGCGCCGCCGATGCGCCGCCGGGCTTTTACATGCTGTTCGTGCTTGATGTCGCCGGCGTGCCGTCGGTGGCCAAGATCCTGCGCATGAACGTCGCCAGCGACCCCACGCCGGCCATCACCCCCGTCTTGACCCATCCAGGCGATCAAGACTCCGAGGCCAACACCACGGTCAGCCTGCAATTGGCCGGCAGCGACCCGAACGGCGACACCCTCACCTACGCGGCCACGGGCCTGCCGGTGGGCCTGAGCCTGAACCCGGCCGCCGGGCTGATCAGCGGCAGCCCCACGGCGCCGGGCAATTACAACGTGGTGGTCTCAGTCAGCGACGGCGTCAACAGCGACAGCAAGAACTTTGTCTGGCATGTGCTGCCCGCCAGCGGCAACCTGCAAGTCAGCCTGGCGCCGCCCACGGCGACGCTGTCGACCAACGTCGCCACCTTCACGGCCAGCACCAGCAACGGCGTGAACACCCAATACAAGTGGAATTTTGGTGACGGCAACACCACGGGCTTTTCATCGAGCCCCACGGCCACCCACACCTATGCCCTGGGTGGCTTGTATTACGTCAGCGTGACGGCCACCGACGCCCGTGGCGTCGAGGTCACGGTCACGGTGCTGCAAACCATCTTCCTGCCCGCCACGGCGGGCAAGCCGGTGGCAACCAGCAACCTGCTGCTGGAGCAGCCGGCCGCCGGCAACGCCCGACTGTGGGTGGTGAACCAGGACAATGACAGCGTCTCCGTGTTCGACGCGGTGACGCGCACCAAGCTCAAGGAAATTGCCGTCGGTGCGGCGCCGCGGGCGCTGACGCGGGCCGCCAACGGCATGGTCTGGGTCAGCAACAAGCTGGCCGGCACCGTCAGCGTGCTCGACCCGGCCAGCCTGACGTTGAGCCGCACCCTCACCCTGCCGCGCGGCTCGCAGCCCTTCGGCATCGTGGCTTCGCGCAACGGTTATGTGCTGGTGGTGCTGGAAGGCAGCGGCCAGGTGCTGAAGTTCGACAGCGCGAGCTACGCCCAAAACGGCAGCGCCACAGTGGGCAGCCAGCCGCGCCACATTACGCTGGCGGGCGATGCGAGCACGGCCTATGTGTCGAGCTACATCACGCCACCCATGGCGGGCGAAAGCACCACGGCGGTGGGCGCCGGCGCGGCCGACGTGCGCAAGCTCAACAGCGCCAACATGACCCAGGTCGGCGCAGCCATCACGCTGGCCCACAGCGAGCGCCCCGACGAAGAGAACCAGGGCCGAGGCATCCCCAATTACCTGGGCGCTGCGGTGATCTCGCCCGATGGCACGCAGGGCTTCGTGCCGAGCAAGCAAGACAACGTCAAGCGCGGCCAGTCACGCGACACGGTGCCGCTGAACTTCCAGAACACCGTGCGCGCCGTCAGCTCACGCCTCATGCTGGCCAGCAACAGCGAAGACCTGGCCGCACGCATCGACCACGACAACGCCAGCGTGGCCAGCGCCGTGGCGTTCGATGCGCGCGGCGTGCTGCTGTTCGTGGCGCTCGAAACCAGCCGCGAAGTGGCCATCATCGACGCCCATTCGCGGCGCCAGATCATGCGCATCGATGTCGGCCGCGCGCCGCAGGGCCTGGCCGTGGCGGCTGACAACGGCACGCTGTATGTCAGCAATTTCATGGATCGAACGGTCGGCGCCTACGACCTGCGAGCGCTGGTGAACCAGGGCAGCCTGAGCGTGCCGCTGCTCGGCACGATGACGTCGGTGGCCACTGAAAAGCTCGCAGCCGGCGTGCTGCGCGGCAAGCAGTTCTTCTATGACGCGCGTGACACCCGCCTGGCGCGCGACCGCTACATGAGCTGCGCCAGTTGCCACAACGACGGCGGCCACGACGGCCGGGTGTGGGACTTGAGCAGCATGGGCGAAGGCCTGCGCAACACCCCCAGCCTGCGCGGCCGCGCCGGTGGCCAGGGCTTCTTGCACTGGAGCAACAACTTCGACGAGGTGCAAGACTTCGAAGGCCAGATTCGCAACCTGGCCGGCGGCACGGGGTTGATGGCGGACAGCGACTTTTTCGCCGGCACGCGCAGCCAAGCGCTGGGGGCCAGGAAGGTGGGCCTGTCGGCCGACCTGGACGCGCTGGCAGCATATGTGGCGTCGCTCAACACCTTTGCGCCCAGCCCGGCGCGGCCAAGTGCCACGACACTTTCAAGCGCCGCTGCAGCAGGAAGAACGGTGTTCACCAGTCTCAACTGCGCGGCCTGCCACAGCGGCGCGGTGTTCACAGGGAGCGGCAATGCCACGCCCAGCGACATCGGCACCATCAAGGCCAGCAGTGGGCAGCGCCTGAACGGCTCACTCCTGGGCATCGACGCACCCACGCTGCGCGACGTGTGGGCCACAGCGCCCTACCTGCACGATGGCTCGGCATCCACCCTTCAAGCGGCCGTGCTGGCGCACACCAGGAATGCGAGCGTGCCGGTTGCCGGCAGCGCCGAGCTGACAAACCTGGTGGCCTACCTGCGCGAAATTGGCAGCGATGAAGCCACTGCGCCAGCGCCCGCAGGTGCCGGTACAGGCCTGCTGGGCTGGTACAAAAACAGCCTTGATTTCACGGGCAGTGTGGTGCTGCAACGCCAGGAAGCCATCGACTTCAACTGGAAGAAGTCACCCGGCAGCGGCGTCAGCGCCACCAACTTCAGCGTTCGCTGGACAGGCAACCTGATTGCACCCGCCACCGGCACCTACAGCCTGCGCACGCAGTCTGATGATGCGGTCAGCGTCACGCTGAACGGCTCCACGCTCATCAATAACCCGACGACGCATGGCCTGACCAACGACACGGCCGCTAATGTGAACCTGGTTGCGGGGCAGATCGTTCCCGTTCAGGTGGACTTCCGCGCCAGCAGCCGCAACGTCACCATCCGCCTGCTGTGGCAAACACCGGGCACGATTGGCTACGTGGTGGTGCCGCTGACTCAACTCAAACAATAACGCTCGGCGGCCGGTCCGGCCAGCACTTCTCAATTCAGCGCGCGCCGGCCTTTTCGAGCACCTGCACCATGGCCGTGTAGCCACGCGAACGGGCCAGCGCCAACGGCGCGGCGCCGCTGCGATCAGTGAGCTGCAAATTGGCCCCGGCCTGCACCAGCGCGCTGAGCGTGGCCAGGTGGCGCGGGCCGCCGTCGCCCAGCACGATGGCTTCGATCAGCGCCGTCCAGTGCAGGTTGTTCACATGGTCCAGCGGCGCGCCGGCGGCAATGAGTTGGCGCACCACGCCGGCATGCCCCAGGTGCGCGGCGGCAATGAGTGCGGTGCCGTCATAGCGGCTGGTGGTTTGCCTGGCGCTCGCGCCCAGTGCCAACAGCACGCGCAGGGTGTCTTCATCATCGGCCACCGCGGCAATGGTCACGGCGTCATAACGGTCGGCTTCCAGCGCGTTCAGGTCGGCGCCCAGCCGGGCCAGGGCGCGCAGTGCATCGCGCTGGCGCGCAAAGGCGGCCACGTGCACGGCACTGCGGCCGTGGCCATCGCGGCGCAGCAGTTCGCCGGGCAAGGTGGCGGCTTGCTCGATGGCGCGCACATCGCCGCGCTGCGCCGCCAACAGCATGCCGCTGTAGGCCGCCGCTTCCTGGCGCGTGGGCGTCACTTGCGCGCCTGCGCCCAACGGCGCCAACGCCAACAGCGTGGCCAGGGTGATGACAGATGGCTTCATGCACGCCCCCGCGTGGCCAGCAAGCGCAAGCGCCCGACCACGCCGCTGGGAAAGTGGTAGACCGACAGCACGAACAGCACCCCCAGCCAGAGCAACCAGCGGTCGGGCGACACCAGCGCGCCCAAGACCGGCACGCCCTGCAAGGCCGTTTCGCCGAGCTTGAGCAGGTCTTGCAAATAGTTCTGCGCCAGCATGAACAACACGCTGCCGATGACTGCGCCGTACATCGTGCCCATGCCGCCGATCACCACGATGAGCAGGATGTCGAGCATGATCTCAAAGCTCAGCGTGGTGTCCGGCCCGGTGTAGCGCAGCCACAGCGCCAACAGCGCCCCGGCCAGGGTGGCGAAGCCCGCCGCCAGCACATTGCTCAGCGTGCGGTAGACCACGGTGCGAAAGCCGATCGCCTCGGCGCGAAAGTCGTTCTCACGAATGGCTTGCAGCACGCGCCCGAATGGTGAGTTGACGATGCGCAGCAGCATCAGGAACAGCACCAGCGTCGCGGCGAACAGCAGGTAGTAGGTGAAGACCTTGCCGTCCAGCGTGATGCCGAGCAGCGGCGCCGCGAACGGTTCGAACCCCGGGCTGAAGACCAGCGGATTCTTGAAACTCAAGCCGTCTTCGCCGCCGGTGACGTCGCTCAACTGCGAGGCCAGGGTCTGGAACGCGGTGGCCACGGCCAGTGTGATCATGGCGTAGAAAATGGCTTTCACGCGCAGCGAGAACAGGCCGATCAACACCGACAGCGCCAGCGACAACAGCAGCGCCGCGGCCACGCCGATGGCCACCGCAGGCCAGCCCGGCCCGAAGCGTGTGCTGGCCACCGCCACGCCGTAGGCCCCAATGCCGAAGAACATGGTGTGGGCGAAGCTGACGATGCCGGTGTAGCCCAGCAGCAGGTCGTAGCTGGCCACCAGCACGATGAAGACCAGCATCTTGGCCGCCACACCCAGCGCCTTGCTGCCGGGGAACAGGAAGGGCGCGAACGCCAGGGCCAGCAGCACAAGCACCAGCGCGGCAGCTAACCAGCGGCTGCGTGGCAAGTCGTGTGAAAGCAGGCGCCGAAACATGACGTCAACGGTTAGTGACGGGGTACAAGCCCTGCGGCCGCCACAGCAGCA
>JAYUQE010000438.1:0-8310 GCA_043756905.1 Burkholderiales bacterium
CGGCCGCTTCCAGGCGGGCCAGGTAGCGGGCCCACAGCTCGTCGTGCTGCGAGCCGAGCTGGTACAACAGGGCCCATGAAAAAATGCCGCTGTCGTGGCCATCTGAAAACCGCGGCTGCACCGCGTAGTGACCCACCGGCTCCAGGGCGTCTATGCTCACCCCACGCTTGCCGGTTTGCAGCACTTCCTGCCCGGGCCCATGGCCCTGCACCTCGGCTGACGGCGAATACACCCGCATCAATTCAAACGGAATGAAGAACCGCTCGCCCGTGTCGAACCCTATTTCAAGTTGCCTGGATTGCTGATGCAAGGTCAGCGCGGTGGGGTTGGGCGTTTTCATGGGAACCGGCGGCCAGTCGTTCAGCCTTTGCGATGGGCTGCAAAGTGTAGCTGTGCGGCCGTCATGCTGGCGCTGCTGGCAACGGCGGCAGCGGCGCCACCTCAGCATTGGGCGTTCGAGCCCGCGCGCGACACCTTCAGCGCGCAGGCCCTGCTCGACCTGCGCGGCCTGAACGAGTCCGTGGCTGGGCAAAGCGGCCCGATCCGCGCTTCCGCCGAGGGCGGCTTCCTGCGCGGGGATGGCCAGCCGATCCGCTTCTGGGCCGCGAACTCCGAGGTGGCGCGCCACCCATTCCAACGCAAGCCACTGGGCGCACAAGAGCCACCCGACCTGAAACGCCATGCGCGTTTCCTCGCCAAACGCGGCGTGAACCTGGTTCGGCTGCATCGGCAGCTCAGCCCCAATCCGCAAGCCCGCCCGATGCCGGCGTTTGCCGACATCAACACCGAAGAGCGCGACGCCATCTGGCGCAGCGTGGCGGCGTTGCGCCAGGAAGGCATCTACAGCGTCATTTCGCCGTATTGGGCCGGCGCCACGCCGCTGGCGCCGGGCTGGATCAAGGGCCTGAACGAGCCGCAGCAAGCCTGGGGGCTGTTGTTCTTCGACACCGACTTGCAGCGCGCCTACAAGGGTTGGCTGAAGCAATTGTTCACGCCCGTCAACCCGCACACCGGCGTGTCCTTGGGTCGCGACCCCAGCGTGGCAGTGGTGCAGATCCAGAACGAGGACAGCCTGCTGTTCTGGACGGTGGACAGTATCACCGGCCCGCACCGCGAAAGCCTGGAAGCCGCCTATGCGCGCTTCCTGGCCGCCAAGCATGGCAGCCTGCAACAGGCCATGGCGCGTTGGCCGGGCGAAACACTCAAGCCCGAGGCCCTGGCTGCGGGCCGCGCGGCACTGCTGCCCATTTGGGAGTTGACTCAATCGCGTCGGGGTGGCCGTGCTGCACGGCTGGCAGATCAAACTGAATTCCTGACCAGCACGATGCACGCGTTCAACAGCGAGATCGTGCGTTACCTGCGTGAAGATCTGGGCGTGAAGGCGCTTATCAATGCCGGAAACTGGAAGACGGCCAGTGCCGCACAGCTCAACGACGCCGAGCGCTGGAGCTATGGCCCAGGCGAGGTGGATGCCGCGAACGTCTTCACCACGGGCGTGCACCAAGGCCAGTACCCGGGTTGGGCCATCGTCAACGGCGACCGCTTCACCGAGGTCAGCGTGCTGCGCCAGCCGCAGCGCATGCCCTTGGCCATTCGGCAATCCGCCACCACCCATGGCGTGCGGCCCTTCATGATCACCGAAGGCAGTTGGGTCGCGCCCAGCCCCTACAGCGCCGAAGGGCCATTCCTGGTGGCGGCGTACAGCTCGCTGCTCGGCATCGACGCCTATTGCTGGTTCAATGCCGCCGACGAAGCCTGGTCACCCCCCGGCAGCGCCAACGGCTGGCTGGCCTCGCAAGCCAAGTGGAGCCTGGGCACGCCAGAAACCCTGGGCAGCTTTCCGGCCGCTGCGTTGGCGCACCGCATGGGCTACATCAGCCAGGCCGCGCCAGCGCTGCATGAGCAGCGCTCGCTGGCTGACTTGTGGGCACGCCGCCCGCCGCAGCTCAGCGAAAGCCCAAGTTTCGACCCGAATCGCGACGCGGCCAGCCTGGCATCACGCAGCCGTGAAGACGGCATGTTGGCGTTCGAAACCTTCCTCGCCGGCCCCGTGGTGGTGACGTTTGCTCCCGGCGCTGCGCCGGCCAGTGCGCCGCGCCCGGCCACGCCGCCAGCCGGGCGCAGCGTCGCGGCGCCAGGGCAGGTCGTGCTGGACGCGGCCAAGGCACTGGCCCGCATCGACACGCCCTTCGTGCAAGGCGTCGCGGCGCACTTCGATGCCGGCGCCGTGCACACGCTCAGCACCAGCGCCTACCAATCCGGCAACAGCTATGGCGCGGTGATCACGGTGTCGATGGATGGCCAGCCGCTGGCCAGCTCGCGCAAGGTGCTGGTGCAGTACGCCACGCGCAGCCGGCCCACGGGGTGGAAGCAAGAGCCCGCCACCTTGGCCGTTGAAGGCCAGCCCGCGCAGCCAGGCTTTGAGCTGAAGGACTTTGGCCGTGCGCCGTGGCAGGTGGAAGCCGCGCAGTTGCGGGTGCGGCTGAACAACCCGGGGCTGCGCGAGGCCTTGGTGCTCGACATGAACGGCATGGCCGTGGCCACGGTGGCGCTGCGCAAACACGCGCAAGGGGTTGAGTTCGATTTCCCGCCGCGGGCCATGTACGTGGTGCTGCGCTGACCACACCGCTGCCGGGCCCGCCATGAACACCATTTCAGCCACCGAGCCCGACTGGTCGCGCGAAGCCAAACCACTGTTTCAATGGGACCCGGCACGTTCGCTGTTGGCCAGCATCCGCGCCTACCAGCGAGCCCAGGGCCGGCGCTCGCCGCTGGCCGCGCTGCAACGCCGCTGGGCCAGCCTGCGCCACCGCTTCTGGCAAGCCGTGACAGGCGCTGACATCCCGATCAACACGCGCATCGGCGGCGGCTTGTTGCTGCCGCACCCCAACGGCATCGTCATTCATTCGGGCAGCGTGATCGGCCCGAACTGCCTGATCTTCCAGCAAGTCACGCTGGGCACCAATGGGGCCGGGCCGCCCACGCTGGGTGGCCATGTGGACATTGGCGCGGGCGCCAAGATCCTGGGTGAAATCCACGTTGGCGATCACGCCAAAGTGGGCGCCAATGCGGTGGTGATGAGGGATGTGCCCAGCGGCGCCACAGCAGTGGGCATCCCGGCGCGGGTCATTGCGGCGCCACAGCATTGAAAGCCTGAGCCCTGGCACGCCAGCCCGGCACGCCAGCCCAGCATATCGGCCGGCCCGTCTGCGCGGTGTACATTGCCCTGGCTTGATGAAAGCCGCATTGCGAATACATGGCGCCACGGCAGCGCGCAGGCATCCAGGTAAGGGGGCCCGCGTGGGCAGCAGAAATCTGGCATCTGAGCGTCTCGCCCCTGCCATTGGCGCGCATTCAACCCACTTCAACAGGAGAGCTGATCATGAAGACTTGTGTCCTTCGCCGCATCCTCACCAAAGCCGCCTTGGGCGTGGCGCTGCCCTTGTCGCTTTTGGCGCTGCCTGCTGGCGCCGCTGACATCAGGATAGCGATCACGGTTGACAACTCCTATGCGCTGTTCATCGGCAACAACACGGCGGCCACCAGCCTTGTCGGCAGTGATTTCAACTGGCCAACCACTGAGGTCTACAACTTCACGCTCGATTCGGACAAGTACCTCTATGTGGTCACCGCATCAGACCTGTCCGTGGCGCAGGGCTTTTTGGGCCAGTTCCAAAATCTCAGCAGCGGCTACAAGTTCTACAGCAACGACCCGCAGTGGCAAGTCATGGCCACCGGCCTGGGCAGCGCGGCACCCTATTCGGGCAGCGCCGCCGATCTCACGCTGTTGTCAAACGAAATCGTCGATGCCAACGGCGGCGGCAACCCCTCGGGCGGGTGGGTCAGCCTGACGGCCGGGCCGGCCAACGGCAGTGCGCCGTGGGGCGCCATCGGCAGCATTGATGCTGCCGCGCGTTGGGTTTGGTACAGCAGCAACGGTGACACCGACCCCACCTCGCCGGGCTTCAATCACAACGAATGGCTGGTATTTCGCGTGGCCGTCGCCGCCACGCCCGATGTCCCCGTGCCCGGGGTGCCCAACATTCCGGAACCCAGCACCACGGCCTTGATGCTGTTGGGCCTGCTCGGGCTCGGCGCCGCCGCTCGCAAGCGCTTGTAATTTCTGCGCCTGGCGCAGCACTGCACCAACACCTTCACTCGCAGCGCCTTTGGGCTCACCCAGGGCGCTGCGCCGTTTGGCTCACACCAGCACGCGCTCGATCCCGCCCGCATTGGCCCGCGCCACGTACTCGGGCAGCCATTGCTCACCCAGGATCTGGCGCGCCATTTCGACCACGATGTAGTCGGCTTCAAGCAAGCCGCTTTGCAGGTCTGCGCCATAGCGCGACAAACCTTGCAGGCAACTCGGGCACGAGGTGAGGACCTTGATGTTGGCCCCGGCCGCCAGCGCGCCACTGGCGCGCAACGCGACTTCATCGCGCTGCAATTCTTCTTCCTTGCGAAAGCGAACTTGCGTGGCGATGTCGGGCCGCGTCACGCCCAGCGTGCCGCTTTCGCCGCAGCAGCGTTTGCTTTCCAGCACGCCCGGGCCCATCAGCGCCTGCACCGTCTTCAGCGGCTCTTGCAGCTTCATCGGGCTGTGGCAAGGGTCGTGATAGAGATAGCCCCCAGCCCCGCCCAACGTGATGCCTTTCTCAAGCAGGTATTCGTGGATGTCGATGATTCGGCAGCCGGGGAAGATGTCTTCGAACTTGTAGCCCTGCAGTTGGTCGTAGCAGGTGCCGCAGCTCACCACCACGGTCTTGATGTCCAGGTAGTTCAGCGTGTTGGCCACGCGGTGGAACAGCACGCGGTTGTCGGTGATGATTTTTTCGGCCTTGTCGAACTGGCCCGAGCCGCGCTGTGGGTAGCCGCAGCACAGGTAGCCCGGCGGCAGCACGGTCTGCACGCCGGCATGCCAGAGCATGGCCTGGGTGGCCAGGCCGACCTGGCTGAACAAGCGCTCCGAACCGCAGCCGGGAAAGTAGAACACCGCTTCAGCCTCGGCCGTGGTGCGCGCCGGGTCGCGAATGATGGGCACGTAGTCCTTGTCTTCAATGTCGAGCAAGGCGCGGGCGGTCTTCTTCGGCAGGCCACCGGGCAGTTGCTTGTTAACGAAATGAATCACTTGCTCCCTGATCGGCGCCGCCCCCACGCTGGCCGGCGGTGCCTTGGTTTGCTTGCGTGCAGCCAGCTTCAACACATCGTGCGCCAGGCGCTGCGCCTTGAAGCCCAGGCCGACCATGGCGGCGCGCGCGAACTTGATCGTGCCCGGGCTGGTGGCATTGAGCATGAACATCGCCGCCGCGTTGCCCGGGCGAAAGCTTTTTTGCCCCATCTTGCGCAGCAGGTTGCGCATGTTCATCGAGACATCGCCAAAGTCGATGTTCACCGGGCACGGGTTCAGGCACTTGTGGCACACCGTGCAGTGGTCGGCCACGTCTTCGAATTCCTGCCAGTGGCGAATGCTCACACCGCGCCGCGTTTGCTCTTCGTACAAGAAGGCTTCCACCAACAGCGAGGTGGCCAGGATCTTGTTGCGCGGGCTGTATAACAAGTTGGCGCGCGGCACATGGGTGGCGCACACCGGCTTGCACTTGCCGCAGCGCAGGCAGTCCTTGATGCTGTCGCTGATGGCGCCAATGTCGCTTTGCTGCATGATCAGCGATTCATGCCCCATCAGGCCGAAGCTGGGCGTGTAGGCGTGGCTCAAATCGGCCGCATGCTCACCCGGGGCAGCATGGCGCAACAGCTTGCCGCGGTTGAAGCGGCCCTCGGGGTCGATGCGCTGCTTGTAGCCGGCAAAGCCGCTCAGCTCTTCGTCGCTCAAAAATTCAAGCTTGGTGATGCCGATGCCGTGCTCGCCCGAGATCACGCCGTCGAGCCGCCGCGCCAGGGCCATGATGCGCGCCACCGTTTCGTGCGCGGTTTGCAGCATGGCGTAGTTGTCGCTGTTCACCGGTATGTTGGTGTGCACATTGCCATCGCCCGCGTGCATGTGCAGCGCCACCCACACGCGGCCGCGCAAAACTTCTTGGTGGATGCGAACGCATTCATTCAGGATGGGCGCAAACGCGGCGCCCGCGAACAAGGCTTGCAGCGGCTTGAGCAGTTGCGTCTTCCACGATGCGCGCCAGGTGTGGTCTTGCAGCTGCGCAAACACCGTGCGGCCGCTGGCGGCGTCGTGTTCATCCAGCCGCTGCAACCAGTCCTGCCACTGCGTTTGCACCTGCGCCAGCAAGGCCAGCGCCTGCTGCACATGGTCTTCCAGCAGTTCGGCGCCGGGCACCTGGCCGGTTTCATCGGCCCGCCCCAACGGCAGGTTGCCGGTTTCAAAGAAGGCTTGCAGCGCGGTGATCAACGCCAGCTTGTTGCGCAGGCTCAACTCAATGTTTAACCGCTCAATGCCTTCAGTGTATTCGCCCATGCGCGGCAGTGGAATGACCACGTCTTCATTGATCTTGAAGGCGTTGGTGTGGCGCGCGATGGCTGCGGTGCGCTTGCGGTCGAGCCAAAACTTCTTGCGCGCCTCGGGGCTGATGGCCACAAAGCCTTCGCCTGAGCGCGCATTGGCCAGGCGCACCACTTCGCTGGTGGCGCGCGCCACGGCGTCGGCGTCGTCGCCCACGATGTCGCCCACCAGCACCATCTTGGGCAGGCCGCTTGATGTGCCCGTGGCGCGCTTGCTCTTGGTGGCGTAGCCCACGGCCTTCAGGTAGCGGTCATCCAGATGTTCCAGGCCAGCCAGGATGGCGCCGCCCGGCAGCTTGGCCTGGGCGAACATGAAGTCCTTGATCTCGACGATGGACGGAACGCAATCGCGCGGGTGGCCAAAGAACTCCAGGCACACAGTGCGCACATGCGCCGGCATGCGGTGCACCACCCAGCGCGCGCTGGTGATCAGGCCGTCGCAGCCTTCTTTCTGCACCCCCGGCAGGCCGGCCAGGAACTTGTCGGTCACGTCCTTGCCCAGGCCTTCCTTTCTGAACGTGCGCCCGGGAATATCGAGCCGCTCGGTGCGTTCGAGCAGCTTGCCCGTGGCATCGAAGTAGCGCAGCTCGAAGCTGGCCAATTCGGCATCGTGAATCTTGCCCAGGTTGTGGTTCAGGCGCGCCACTTCCAGCCACTTGGCATCGGGCGTGACCATGCGCCAGGACACCAGGTTGTCCAGCGCCGTGCCCCACAGCACCGCCTTCTTGCCGCCGGCATTCATGGCCACGTTGCCGCCGATGCAGCTGGCTTCGGCGGATGTCGGGTCCACCGCAAAGACATAACCGCCACGTTCAGCGGCGTCGGCCACGCGCTGCGTCACCACGCCGGCTTCGCTGAACACCGTGGCCACGGGCTGCGCCACGCCCGGCAAGGTGATGATCTCCACCTCGCTCATGGCTTCGAGCTTCTCGGTGTTGATCACCGCGCTGCGCCAGGTGAGCGGAATGGCCCCTCCGGTGTAGCCAGTGCCGCCGCCGCGCGGAATGATGGTCAGGTCAAGCTCGATGCACGCGGCCACCAGGCCGGCCATCTCGGCTTCGCTGTCGGGTGTGAGCACCACGAAAGGGTATTCCACGCGCCAGTCGGTGGCGTCGGTCACATGGCTCACGCGCGACAGCGCATCAAATTTGATGTTGTCTTTGGTGGTGCGCCGGCCCAGCACCTTGCGCGCGCGCTGGCGCAAATCCCACACGGTGCGAAATTGCGCGGCAAAGTCCGCGACGGCCTGCGTCGCCAAGGTCAGCAATTCGCCCACCCAATCGTCACGCGCGGCGTCGCTTTGCGGCTGGCGGCGGCGCTGCACTTCGCCCAGGCGGTGCTGCAAGGCTTCGATCAACTGCGCGCGCCGGCGCGGGTTGTCGAGCAGGTCATCTTCAAGATACGGGTTGCGCTGCACCACCCAGATGTCGCCCAGCACTTCGTACAACATGCGTGCCGAGCGGCCGGTGCGGCGCTCGGCGCGCAACTTGTCAAGCAAGGCCCAGGCGCGTTCGCCGAGCAAACGGATGACGATCTCGCGGTCCGACAGCGAGGTGTAGTTGTAAGGAATTTCGCGCAGCCGCGGCGCGCGTGCGTCGGCGTCATCCGCAGTGCTGGCGGCGGTCAGATGGACTTGGGGTGCGTTCATGGAAGGCGGCTGCGCGTGGCGGCGTGTATGACGACGTGAGTGACGGCGCAGCACAGGCGCAAGGCCGGCACTTGAAAGGGCGCGGATGCTAACGCAGCGCCTGCGCAACGGCGCCGGCCGCAGCCGTGGTGAGCCCGCACCGCGAAGGGTAATCCCCCTTCCCCGCACCGGGCCATCCATGACAGAAACGG
>JAYUQE010000439.1:0-3063 GCA_043756905.1 Burkholderiales bacterium
GGAAAGCGTGAGCGAGCCGACCGAGATCGTCATTCACGTCAACATGCTCAAAGAGGGTTGGGATGTGACCAACCTCTACACCATCGTGCCGTTGCGCGCCGCGAATGCGCGCACGCTGATCGAGCAATCCATCGGCCGCGGCCTGCGCCTGCCGTATGGCAAGCGCACGGGCGTTGCCGCGGTAGACCGGCTGAACATCGTGGCGCACGACCGGTTCCAGGAAATCGTCGATGAGGCGAACCGGCCGGATTCGCCGATACGCCTGAAGCAGGTGATTCTGGATGCGCCCGAGGATGAGGAACCCAAGCAAAGCGTGCAGGTGAGTTCGGGGGTGTGGGCACGGCTCGGCCTGGGCGGCGCGAACGAGTTGCCCAAGGTGGCTGGTGCGCCGGTTCACGCGCCGGTATTCAGCGCTGCCGCCGAGCAAGACGTGGCTCGCGTCGTCATGAACGTGATCGGCCGCTACGAAGTGCAGCGCGAACTGGTTCCCACCAGCGGGGCGCTGCTGAAGCCTGAAATTCAGCAGCAAATCGTCGCGGAAGTACGCGAGCAACTGCGCCCCAAGCAGGGCGAGTTGTTGCCGGGCGAGGCGTCTGTCGATGTGGCGCAGATCGTGGCCAAGACCACCGCGATGGTCGTGCAGCAGACCATCGATATCCCGCGAATTTCTGTGGTGCCAAAGGGTGAGGTGACAACGGGGTTTCACCCTTTCACGCTGGATGTAGGCCAACTGCATTTGCAGCCCGGCGAGCGCGAGATCCTCATCCACACCTTGCGCACCAATGAACAGCGTTCGCTGCAGGCGCAGTCCGGTCTGCACGAAGCGCGCCTGGAGGACTACGTCGTCCACGCGCTGGTTGACTTCGACGACATCGACTACTTCAGCCATGCTGAATTGCTGTATGACCTGGCGGGCCAGATGGTGAAGCACTTGCGCGGCTACCTGAGCGAACAAGAGACGCGCAACGTGCTCGACCGCGATCGGCGCCTGATTGCGCGTGAGATTCACGCCCAGATGATGGTTCACTTTTGGGAGCATGCCGCGCAGTACGAGGTGCAAATCCGGCGCGGCTTCACCGAGCTGAGGCCGTGCAACTACAACGTGGCTGCGGGCCAGGCCGTGCGCCATGTTCGCGAGACTGTCGACGAGCTGGGGCGCATCAAGCAGTTGCTGTTCGGTGGCTTTGAGCGCTGCCTCTATCCCTTGCAGAAATTCGATTCAGGCACCGAGTGGCGTTTTGCGCTGATGCTGGATCGCGATTCACAGCGCTGGTTCAAGCCCGCCAAGGGCCAATTCCAGATCTTCTACAAGTTCGGCAGCGAGCAGCCGGAATATGTGCCCGACTTTGTGGCTGAAACGGCAGACACGATCCTGATGGTGGAAACCAAGGCGCGTGATGAGGTGAAGTCGGATGAAGTGCGGGCCAAGGCCAATGCAGCCATGAAGTGGTGTGAGCATGCATCGCAATATGCGGCTTCCGTTGGTGCGAAACCTTGGCTTTATCTGCTGGTGCCGCACGACACGGTCAACGACGCCGCACGCTTGCACGACATGCTCAGATTCGCGGTGAAGGCGTGACGCGAAGACCGGCTGTCTTGCCCAAAGACCGTAACCCCCTGCCGGCACATGCGCGTGGCAACAGCAGCGCGCCGGCGCCGATGACCCGCATGGACATGGTCGGTTCGACCCCTGCCTACAATTCCGCCATGCTGCGCCAACGCACCCTGAAAGCCATCACCCGGGCCGTTGGCGTGGGCGTGCACAGCGGCCACAAGGTGGAGCTGACGCTGCACCCGGCGCCGCCCGATCACGGCATCGTCTTTCGCCGGGTTGACCTGGCCGAGCCGGTGAGCATGCCGGCCCTGGCGAGTTGGGTCTGCGACACGCGCATGGCCACCACGCTGTCGCCCAGGGGCCGCGGTGACGGGCCGCGCGTGGCCACCATCGAGCACCTGATGTCGGCCTGCGCCGGCCTGGGGCTGGACAACCTGCTGATCGACATCACCGCCGACGAAGTGCCCATCCTCGACGGTTCCGCGGCCAGCTTCGTGTTCTTGCTGCAAAGCGCGGGCATCGCCTTGCAAGATGTCCCCAAACGTTTCATTCGAGTCACGCGCACGGTCGCAGTGCACCAGGGCGAAGGCCCGCAGGCGCTGTGGGCTCGGCTGGAGCCATACGAAGGCTACAAGCTCAGCTTCGAGATCGAGTTCAGCAACGCCGCCGTGGCCTCCACCGGCCAGCGGGTGGAATTCGACATGGCCTCGGGCCAATACAAGCGCGACATCGCGCGCGCCCGCACCTTCGGTTTCACGAAAGATGTGGAGCTGATGCGTTCACGCGGCCTGGGCCTGGGCGGCAGCATGGACAACGCCATCGTGGTGGGCGACAGCCGCGTGCTCAACGCCGGCGGCCTGCGCTACGACGATGAATTCGCCAAGCACAAGATCCTCGACGCCATGGGCGACCTGGCCACCGCCGGGCGCCCGCTGCTGGCGCACTATGTGGCCTACAAGAGCGGGCATGCGCTGAATAACCAATTGGTGCGTGCGCTGCTGGCCGACACCACGGCGTGGGAAGAAGTGACGTTCAGCGACGCGGCGCAAGCGCCCAAGGGCCTGGCCGAACTGGCGCCGGCCTGGTAGCGCGGGCCCGGTTGCACCACCTGGCCCGCATCACCCCATGCTGATCTTTCGCCTCGTCTTCGGCCTGCTGCTCCTGGCTTCGGTGCTGTGCTTTGCCATGTACATCGGCACGCGAGCGCCGGTGTGGCGCCAGCGCGGGCTGGTGATCGTGAAGTGGACGGTGCTGGCCGGGCTGGGGTTCTTCGGCGTGATCATCCTGGAACGCATGGCGGTGCTGCTGTAGCGCGGCAGCGGCGTGGCGTGGCCATGGTCTTGAGCGCGCGTCCTTGCGCGCACGTCCTTCCGCGATATGCACCTTGATCACGCCTTGGGCTCAGTTGAACCTGGGAACGGCAGTTGGACGCGCCCGAGCGGGCCGTGATGCGGTGTGCTGGCAAGGCGCGACGACGACGCAGGCTCATGCCTGCTAGGAGGAGCAAC
>JAYUQE010000440.1:0-8264 GCA_043756905.1 Burkholderiales bacterium
TGAGGGGCTTTTTTCTTGGTGGGGTCGAGTGATGTGCCTGCGCACCCCACGCCGGGCTTCGAATGTCCCGGCATGCTGGCCGAGCCAGGGTCGCGGCACATGACGGAATTCCTGCGCCTGGGCCTGCGCCTGCACCAAGTGAAAAGCCCCGTGAGGGGCTTCTTTCAGGTGATCAGTACGTAGGGGTCAGGCCCAAGTTGATTCAGTTAAGTTGACATAATATACATTGTCGCAAGTTGTTGGGACCCGCAGCACAGGCACAAGAAACGTCGCAACAGCAGCCGCCGGCGCTCTTAGCCTTGAACTTCATCGTCGGCTTCGGCTTCTGCCACAGCCATGTCCTCATTCATCTCGGCAGCACCCGACTCATCACCTTTCTTGGGCAGCAACGGCCGATCCAGCGGCCGGCAGATGCGGCGATGCAGGTTTTCCAGGCGCTCAGACTTTTCCATCGCCCGGATCACCGAGTCCGGGTCCATCAGCAAGGCGAACGGGTTGGCAACGTGCTGCGGGCTGGTCATCGTTTTTGCTCCATGGGAGGAATCCCTGGAAACAACTCTATGCGTGCGCCGGCCCGTGCGCAGTCAGGGGCGCCCTATTGAACCTGTCGGAAGCGCCCTGACAGAGGCGCTGAAAGACGGCCTTACTTCGCGCTCTGTTCGAGCTTGACCGCCAGGGCTTCGCGCCCGCCCAGCCGGGCAAAGTCTGCGGCACCCAAGTCTTGCTCGTTGCGTAACCGCGCATTCGCGCCGCGGGCCAGCAACAAAGCCACGGCGTCTTCACTGCCGTAACGTGCGGCCATCATCAACGCCGTGCTGCCGTTTGGCGAGCGCGCATCGATTTGCGCGCCATGCTCCAGCAGCAGGGCCGCCGCCTGGGCTTGTGGGCCGGTGGCTGCGTAGTGCAACGGTGTCCAGCCGATGCGGTTCACCGCGGCCCCCAACGCAATCAGCCTGGCGCACCATGGCAATTGGCCGCGCAAGGCGGCCATCATGAGCGCCGTTTCACCGGCCGCGTTGGCCGCATCGACCCGAACGCCACGCGCTTGCAGCAGCGCGCCGACCACGTTGGCAGAGCTTTCGCGCAACGCAAGGAACAGCGGCTGTTGGCCGTCTTCGCTGGGCGAGTTCGGATCGAAGCCGCGCGCCAGCAGCTGTGTCACGGTGGCGGCATCGTCGGCCTTCACGGCCTTGAAAAAGTCCTCATAAGAACCCGCCTTGGAGACAGAAACCCAAATTGCCATAACCAGATACAACGTGAACTTCAAGTTTTTTATGATCATTGAGTCAGTGCTGCTGGCGGCACAGCCCGGGTAAACAGCCGATAGAAATTAGCACTCGTGGCGGCGGCCACTTCATCGACGCTGCATTGCTTGATGGCCGCCAACTCACGCGCCACAAAGGGCACGAAGGCGGGTGAATTGGTCTTGCCCCGGTGCGGCGCAGGGGCCAGATAGGGGCTGTCGGTCTCGATCAGACAGCGCTCCAGCGGCACGATGCGGGCCACCTCGCGCAGCTCGGCCGCGTTCTTGAAGGTCAAGATGCCCGAGAACGAGATGTGAAAGCCCATGTCGAGTGCAGCGCGGGCCACCTCGGCCGTTTCGGTGAAGCAGTGGAACACGCCCTGCACCGCGCCAACGCCCTCTTCGCGCAGCAAGGCCAGCGTGTCGGCGCCAGCCTGGCGCGTGTGCACGATGAGCGGCAGGCCGCAAGCGCGCGCGGCCCGAATGTGGATGCGAAAGCGCTCGCGCTGCCACGCCATGTCGTGCAGGCTGCGGCCGTTCAAACGGTAGTAGTCCAGGCCGGTTTCGCCAATGCCCACCACCTTGGGCAAAGCCGCCAGGCGCAGCAAGTCGTCCAGGGTGGGCTCGACCACGCCTTCGTTGTCGGGGTGTACGCCCGCACTGGCCCATAGCTGTGGATGTTCAAGCGCCAACTGGTGCACCAATGGGAACTCTTCAAGCGTGGTGCAGATGCACAGTGCTGTGTTCACCTGCGCCGCCTGCATGTCCTGCAAGATCGCGCCGATGCGGCCACGCAGCTCAGGAAATGCCAGATGGCAATGCGAGTCCACGAACATGGTCTATTGCCCGCCGCGCGGCAGGTTCAGATGGTTTGCGTGGGCTTGGCCGATTGGATCGACGTGCCCAGCATTTCCTCGATCTTCAGCTTCAGCAGCCGGGTCTTTTCGTCGCCCGGAAAGCGCACTCCCACGCCCTGGGTGCGCCCCCCGGAAGCGTTGGCCGGCGTCAGCCAGGCGACCTTGCCGGCCACCGGGTAGCGTTGCGGGTCTTCGGGCAGGCTCAGCAGCAGGTAGATGTCTTCGCCCAGCCGATATTCGCGCGTGGTGGGTACGAAGATGCCCCCTTCAGAGAGCAAGGGGATGTAGGCGGCGTAGAGCGCACCTTTTTCACGGAAGACCAATTGGATGACGCTGGGCTTGCCCGAAGCGGGCGCCAGGGCGCCGGGTTGTGAGCGAGGGGAGGCGCGGTCATTCATGGCCGGACGAGTGTACCCACCCCACGTTCGCGTGGCGCCGCTGCTGGCGCAGCCGGTGCCAGGGTTTGTTGAGCCTCGCACACAAGTGCCTCGATCAGCAGGCCCTCGTTCCACGGGTGTTCATCATGGCGGGCCACGCGGGCCAGGTTGCGCGCCCAGGCGGCCAGAGCCGGCATGGCCACGCCGGTGCGCAGCGTTGGCGCGGCAAAGTAGCGTGGCGGCGCGCCAGCCGCCAGGGCCCAGGTGTCATGGCAGAGCTTTTGCAACGCATCCACCGCCGCGGCAATGCTCCAGCCCGCCAAGGCCTGCGCCTGCCCCGCCGCCATGGCCGCCGGCAGGCCCGCCCAAGCGCGCGCGCTGACGCCGCCTTGCGCCAGCGCCAGGGCGTCGAGCGGGCGCCCCGAGGCCGCGGCCAGCAGCACGGCAGGGTCGTCCTTGAGGCGTTCACCTAACCAAGCCAAGGCTTCGGCCCCTGGCACCGGCGGCAGCATGAAGACCTGGCAGCGGCTGCGCACGGTGGGCAGCAGCAGGCTGGCGTCGGCCGTGCTGAGCAGCATGACCACCCCGGCCGAGGGTTCCTCCAGCGTCTTGAGCAGTGCGCTGCCGGATACCTGGTTCAATCTTTCGCCGGGGTGGATCAGCAACACCTTCAAGCCACCGCGCGACGATGTCCTGCCCGCCCAATCAATGGCCTGCCGCGCCGTATCCACCTGGATCTGCTTGCTGGGCTTTTTCTTGCTGCCACCGTCATCATCGGCGGAGGCGTCGGCCGGGCCCGCCAGATTCAGGCTGTCGGCCAACGCTGGCGGCACCAGAAAGTACAAATCGGGGTGCGAGCGTGCCAGCACATGGTGGCAGCCGGCGCATTCGCCGCATGGCGGTGCCCCACCCTCACACAGCAGCCCTTGGGCCAAGGCCAGCACGAACGGCACGGCACCATCGCCTGGTGCGGCCTGCACCAGCAGGGCATGCGAGCGGCGCTGGCGCAGGGCCTCTTGCAATGGCACGCCCAGCCAGGGCAACTCGGCAATGGGTGAAGGCTCAATCATGGCGTTGAATGCCAAGGGCCATGGGCCACCAGCACGCCTTCGATCTGCGCCCAGACCGCTTCGCGCGGCGCAGCGGCGTCGATGCGCGCAAAGCGCGCCGAGTCAGCCAGGCTGCGCTGAAGGTAGGCCAGGCGCACGCGTTCGAAAAAGGCTTCGTCCTGCGCTTCAAAACGGTCGGGCGCTCGCGCTGCGGCGCGGCGCTGCGCGGCCAGGGCGGCAGGCAGGTCAAACCAGAACGTGATCTGCGGCTCAACGCCTTGCTGCACCCAGTTTTCAAGCTGTTGCAGCCGGGCCCATTCGACGCCGCGGCCGCCGCCCTGGTAGGCAAAGCTGGCGTCGGTGAAACGGTCGCACAGCACGGTGGCGCCACGTGCCAGGGCCGGGTTGATGCATTGCGCCAGGTGGTCGCGCCGCGCCGCAAACACCAGCAACGCCTCGGTCAAGCCGCACATGGGTTCATGCAGCACCAATTCGCGCAGACGCTCGGCCAAGGGGGTGCCGCCGGGCTCGCGCGTCAACACCACGTCGCAGCCTTGCGCGCGCAACCACTGGGCCACGGCGTCGATGTGCGACGACTTGCCCGCGCCGTCAATGCCCTCGAAGCTGATGAACCGCCCTGCCCTCATTGGTGTACCTCCGTGCTGCGCAATGCGGTATTCGCCTTGGGAGCGGCCCGGCGGCTCATTGCCCACCCCGCTGATACCGGTTGACGGCGCGGTTATGTTCGGCCAGGTTCTCGCTGAACACGCTGCTGCCGTCACCGCGGGCCACGAAGTACAGCGCCTTGGTCGGCTGGGGCTGCACGGCGGCGCGCAACGAGGCCATGCCGGGCATGGCGATCGGGCCGGGCGGCAGGCCGCCGCGGGTGTAGGTGTTGTAGGGCGTGTCGGCTTGCAGGTCACGTTTGCGCAGGTTGCCATCGAAGGCCTCGCCCAGGCCGTAGATCACGCTGGGGTCGGTCTGCAAGGGCATGCCGATGCGCAGGCGGTTGATGAACACGCCTGCCACCAGGCCGCGGTCGGCCGCCGTGCCGGTTTCCTTTTCGACGATGGAAGCCAGCGTCAAGGCCTGCTCCATGCTCTTGAGCGGCAGGTCGCTCGTCCGCTCAGCCCACACGCTGACCAGGCGGCGCTGCATCGCGGCGTGCGCGCGCTTGAGCACGGTGAGGTCGCTGACGCCGCGGCTGTAGATGTAGGTATCGGGAAAGAACTGCCCTTCGGCACGGCTGCCCGCGGCACCCAGGGCTCGCATGATCTGCTCTTCACTCAGGCCTTTGGTGCTGGGCTTGAGGTGCGCGGCCTGGGCCAACTCTTCGCGCCATTGGCGAAAGGTCCAGCCTTCGATCAGGCGCACCTTTTCGCGCGCCGAATCGCCTTCAACCAGCTTGCGCAACAAGCTGCGCGGTGTGACGCCGGTCGCCACCTCGTAGCTGCCAGCGCGAATCTTGCGTGCCTGGCCCGACCAGCGAAACCACTCGTACAACAGGATCGGTGAGGTCTGCACCCCGGCATCAACCCAGGCCTGGGCCACTTCGCGCGGCGCGGTGCCGGGTTCCAGCGACAACTCCACTTGCGCCTTGGCCAACGCCAGCGGTTCGTTCAGCCACCAGGCCGCAGCCAATGCCGCGGCCCCCGCTGCGGCCAGCACCATGAAAACGGCCGCCCAGAGCAGCCTACGCGACCCTGAAGAAGGCACAGACATGGTGGCTGATCATAATCAATGCATGACCCTCACACCCTCGAATGCCGCCCCCATTGAAGGCGCCGCCAGATTGCTGGATTGGGGCCTGATCCGCGCCAAAGGACCCGATGCGGCAACCTTTCTGCACGGCCAGTTAACCAATGATTTCACTGGATTGACGCCCGGCCAGGCGCGCTTGGCCGGCCACTGCAGCGCCAAGGGTCGCCTGTTGGCAACCTTCGTGGCCTGGCGCCAGGGCGATGACATCTTGCTGGCGTGCAGCGCCGACTTGCTGCCCTCCGCACTCAAGCGCCTGTCGATGTTCGTGCTGCGCGCCAAGTGCACGCTCAGCGATGCCAGCGCTCAGGTTGATCTCTACGGCCTGGCTGGCACCTCGGCAACGGCCTGGTTGGGCGCAGCTGCGCCGCAAGGCGAATGGGGCGTAGCGCAGTGTGGTGATGCACAGGTGATCAGGCTCGGCCCCGATCGTCACTTGCTGGCAGCGCTCGCGGGCACCCCCGCTCCGGTCTTGCCGGTGCTGGAAGAGCAAGCCTGGCGCTGGCTCGAAGTGCTCAGTGGCGTGCCCCGCGTGGTGGCGGCCACGGCAGAGCTGTTCGTGCCGCAAATGGTGAACTTCGAGCTGGTGGGCGGTGTGAACTTCCAGAAGGGCTGCTACCCGGGCCAGGAAATCGTGGCACGCAGCCAGTACCGAGGCAGCATCAAGCGGCGCGCACAACTGCTGTTTGGCGCCGAAGTGGCGCAACCTGGCCAGGAGGTGTTCAGCAGCGCAGACCCGGGCCAGCCCGCGGGCCATGTGGTGCTGGCCGCCGCCCTGCCCGGCCGCGGCGCGTGTGCGTTGGTGGAATTGAAGATCGAAGCGCTGGCCGCTGGCACGCTGCACCTGGGTGGCCCTCAGGGGCCCGGGCTCACGCTGGGCACCCTGCCCTACGCCTTGCCGGCCAGCGGTGTATGAGCGCCCCGGTGGCCGGGCTGCGTCCAGCCCACGCCCGGCGTGGGACGAGCTGAGTGGCGGAGCCACATTTGCTTGAAAGTACCCAGCGCTGCATGTACGTGTATTGGCGCTGCGCCGCCGCCGATTTGCCACAAGCCTTGGCGGCCACGCGCCAGGCGCAATCAGACCTTCAGCGCAGCGAACCTGGCCTGTGCACCAAACTGTTAACCCGTGCCGATGAAAACGGCGCGCAGCGCACGGTGATGGAAACCTACACCTGCGCCGGCGGGCTGGGCGCCGCTCTGCAAGCCCGCGTCCTGGCATCGGTAGCGCCCGCCAGTGCCGCCTGGCTCCAGGGCGAGCGGCATGTGGAGGTCTTTGATCCGGTCTGAGCGGCCGTCAGCGAAACGGTGGGGTGGCTGACGGATACTTTCGGCCCCGCAGACCGAGCCTGACCATGAGCCCGCCGGGCCGCCCCAAGGCAAATACCGCAGTGCGCAGCACGGAGGTTTCCTGATGAGCCGCATCTTCCACGTCACGCAAATTGAGATCGAACCCGGCGCGCTGCGCTGCCTGGCCGGCGAGTGCGTGCGCCACGGCCTGCGCAAGCCGATGATCGTCACCGATCGCGGTGTGCGCGCCGCGGGCGTGTTGGCGCCGGTGCTGGCCGCGCTAGGCGATCTGCCCCACGCGGTGTTCGATGGCACGCCTTCAAACCCCACCGAAGCCGCGGTGCGCAATGCCACCGAACTGTTCCGCGCTGAAGGCTGCGATGGCCTGGTGGCCGTGGGCGGCGGCTCCAGCATCGACCTGGCCAAGGGCGTGGCCATCCTGGCGGCGCACCCGGGTGAATTGAAGACCTACGCCACCATCGAAGGCGGCAGTGACCGCATCACCGCTGCGGCCGTGCCGCTGATTGCCGTGCCCACCACCGCGGGCACGGGCAGCGAGGTGGCGCGCGGTGCGATCCTGATCGTGGCCGACGGCCGCAAGCTGGGCTTTCACAGTTGGCACCTGTTGCCCAAGGTCGCCATCCTCGACCCCGACCTGACGCTGGGCCTGCCGCCGCTGCTGACCGCGGCCACCGGCATGGACGCCATCGCCCACTGCATGGAAACCTTCATGGCGCCGGCCTTCAACCCACCGGCCGACGGCATTGCGCTCGATGGCCTGGAGCGCGCCTGGGCCCACATTGAACGCGCCACGCGCGACGGCCACGATCGCCAGGCCCGGTTGAACATGATGAGCGCCAGCATGCAAGGCGCGCTGGCGTTTCAAAAAGGGCTGGGCTGCGTGCACAGCCTGAGCCACAGCCTGGGCGGGGTGGACCCGCGGCTGCACCATGGCACCTTGAACGCCATGTTTTTGCCGGCGGTGATTCTGTTCAACGCGCAAGCTGAATCGGTGCAGCGTGAACACAGCCTGCAACGCATGGCCCACGCCATGGGCCTGAGCAGCTGCGACGCTGCCGGCCACGCCGTGGCCGATGCCGTGCGTGCCATGAACACGCGTCTGGGCCTGCCGGCCGGGCTGGCGGCCATGGGTGTGCAGGCCGGCCAGTTCGAGCGTGTCATCGACGGCGCATTGGCCGACCACTGCCACAAAACCAATCCGCGCACCGCCACGCGCGCTGACTACCGCGCCATGCTCGAAGCATCGTTGTAGCCACCCACAAAAGAGAGATCACGCATGTTGAAGACCTGGCGCGATGCCACGCTCGTGCTGGCCAGCACCTGGTTGCTGTGGGCTTGCGCCACGCCCGGCACCACTGATGCTCCCGACGCCGCGCTGGCGCCAAACGCCAACCTGGTGGTCCAGGGCATTCCGGCCATTCCCATGGCGCTGGTGCGCAAGGTGGAGCGCTACACCGAGTTTCGCGGCCATGCCTTTGTCGACTGGCACCCCACGCGCAGCGAGATGCTCGTTGCGCACCGCGGGGCAGGCGGCAGCGTCACGCAAATCTATCGTCTGACCAAACCGCTGGCTCAACCGGAACCGCTCACCGAAGGCGCCGACGCCGTGCGCAGCGCCAGCTACGAGCCGCGCGATGGCCGCTACATCGTCTTCACGCGCAGCAGTGGCGGT
>JAYUQE010000441.1:0-23904 GCA_043756905.1 Burkholderiales bacterium
TGCAGCCGTATTCATGCTCCAGCCGGTGCGCCACCACCTCAAACTGCAATTGCCCCACGGCGCCCAGCAGCAGCGTGCCGCCAGAGACCGGGCGAAAAACCTGGATCGCACCTTCTTCACCCAGTTGCGTGAGGCCGGCGCGCAGTTGTTTGGTGCGCAGCGGGTCGGCCACTTCGACGCTGCGGAACATCTCGGGTGCGAAGAAAGGCAGCCCGGTGAACTGCAGGTTTTCGCCTTCGGTGAGGGTGTCGCCAAGCTGCAGCACACCGTGGTTAGGTATGCCGATGATGTCGCCGGCAAAGGCTTCGTCGAGCAGCTCGCGGCGCTGGCTCAGAAAGCTAACCACCGTGTTCGGCCGCATCTCCTTGCCCGAACGGCTGACCTTCAACCGCATGCCACGTTCGAAGTGGCCTGAGGCCACACGCAGGAAGGCGATGCGGTCGCGGTGTGCCGGGTCCATGTTGGCCTGGATCTTGAAAACGACGCCGGTGAATTTGGCTTCGTCGGGCTGCACGATGCGCTGGATGGCGGCGCGTTCGCCCGGTGCTGGCGCCAGGTCAACCAGCGCGTCCAACACCTCGTGGACGCCAAAGTTGTTGACCGCCGAGCCAAAGAACATGGGCGTCTGTTTGCCGGCGCGAAAGGCCGCCATGTCAAAGGGCGGTGCGGCCTCAGTGAGCAGTTCGATTTCGCCTTCGGCTTGCGCGTACTGATTGCCAAACCGCTCGGCATAGGCGGGGTTGTGCAGGCCCAACAGAATCTCGTCTTCGGCACCTTTCCTGTCTTCACCCGGGCTGAAGACGCGCATCTGCTTTTCACGCAGGTCCATCACGCCGTGAAAGGCCTTGCCCATGCCGATGGGCCAGGTGAAGGGCACGACTTCCATGCCCAGTTCACGCTCGATTTCGTCCATCAGCACCAGCGGGTCCTTGACCTCGCGGTCCATCTTGTTGACGAAGGTCAGGATCGGCGTGTTGCGGGCGCGGCAAACCTGCAGCAGGCGGCGCGTTTGCGGCTCCACGCCGTTGGCCGCGTCGATCACCATCAGCGCGGCGTCCACGGCCGTGAGCACGCGGTAGGTGTCTTCGGAAAAGTCCTGGTGGCCGGGCGTGTCAAGCAGGTTGATGACGCAGCCGCGGTACTCCATCTGCATCACGCTGCTGGCCACCGAAATGCCGCGCTGCTTTTCGATTTCCATCCAGTCGCTGGTGGCATGGCGCGTGGCCTTGCGCGCCTTCACCGAGCCTGCAATTTGAATCGCGCCGCTGAACAGCAGCAGCTTTTCGGTCAGCGTGGTCTTGCCTGCGTCGGGGTGCGAAATGATGGCGAAGGTGCGGCGGCGGCGCACCTCGGTGGGCAGGTCTGACATGGGGCTCTTCGGGTGGGCGAACCGCGAATTATCGGTGTGGGCTGCTATGCTGGCGGCCATGCCCGAGCTGCCCGACACGGCCTTGCACCGTCAAGTGAATGAAGCGATTCGTGTGCGGCAGATCTCAAGTGTTCTCGACACGGCATCTTCACCTGATGGCCCGTACGTCGAGAGCCGGGGCAAGGTGATGGCGGCCACGGCAGCCCGCATCCGCTCCAGAACCTCATCGATCGCGGCGCGGGCGTCAGATGCCCGAAGCCCCGCTATCGCAGCAACTGCAAGGAAGTCAGCACGCTTGAGCCGATCGTCCTTGCCGTTGAGCTTGAGCGCCATGCGGTCATGTTCGAGGCGAGGAAAAACGCGCGTCGTCAGCGTGTCGTAGACGGGCGCAAGTCGTACGCTGCGGAAGGCCGGATTACCGGGTTCGGCAATCTTGAGAACGGCCATGTTCTTGAGGTGCATGTCGCCGTCGGCGATGAGCCATGCGAACACCACCCGTTTCATGAGGAGCAGAAGGTCTTCATCGGGCGATGTGGACAAGCCTCTCAGTGCTCGCGCCACGCGTTCGATGCTGCCGTCGTATTTGGCCGCAGGCGTTAGATCGAGCACCGAGCAAAGATCTTCCATTGCCAGCAGGCGCTGGTCATTCGCATCTGTGCGAATGTCGAAGCGCTCGACCAGAAGCGCCGGCGGCATGTCATCAGGCATCGCGATCAGTGCGGTTGCCGGAACTGTGAACCCAGCCTGCCTTGCCAGGGCAAGGCCGACCCATTCGACCAGCGGCAAGGCCTCGAAGCCGCTGGTCCCTGCTGGCTTCAGGATGTGCGTGAACGGCATGCCGATGCTGGGCGAGAGCCTGCCGTCCGGGTCGAGTGTCATCGGTGCCTTGATCTGCACGCCGGACAGGCGCGGTGTGTCGGCACGCGCATAGATCGCGGCGAGGTTGCGCTCGAAGTCTTGCTCCATGGCGCTGCGACCGGGCCCGGCGTAGGTGCCCGTGAACACGCCCGCCGTCGTATGGTCGGCGAGCGGCGTTGTGAGGGCATCTTGCGGCAACGCAGCAAGCTCGGCTGCGTTCTCGGCCATCGTGATGTTGGACATGTAGCGCCTGCCCGAGCGAAGCACGGCCCGTTCGTCGCGGTCGTGCAGGACGCTTTGCAGCCAGCCTTCCGGCAGCAGCGAGACCACGAAGGGCGGCAACCTGCCGGGCAGCGTCTGGCGAATGAGGGGCGGAACGGGCGCGCCGCTGTCGGCCGGCGACCACCGCCATTCGAAGCCGTCGTGAACGAGGGTGCCGATGGGCAGGCCGTGCCAGGCCACGGTCAAAGCGAACGCGGCCTCATTGCGCGCGGGTGCAACCTGCGGGCCGCGCAGCAAGAACTTCTCGGCGCCCTCGCCCTCGCGGTACCACTCGTTTTCACGGGCCAGCGCCCACACGGCGTCGCTTGCGGCCTTGGGGCTGCCGTACTCTTCGACAAGGCGGGCGGCGATGGCCTCGCGTGTCGCTGCATCGATGGATGCGGCATGTTCGCTGCGCAGGCGAAAAGCTTCCAGAAACCTCTGGCGGATCGAGGACACATTGGCGGAAAACTCGCCCAAGCTGTCTGCAACCGCTGCGGTGGCCACAGAGGGTTTTGCGGGCGCCTTGTTCTGAATGATCTCCAGTGCCCGCAGGCGCGTGCGTTGCACGCGAGGCCCCGTCAGGTAGAGGCGGCCGTCGCGGGTGGGGCCCAACAGAACGGCGCTGGCTGCCGATAGGTAGGCATTGGGGTAGAGGTAGCGGCCAATGCGCACGGCATGGGCGAGGACGGTTTGATCGATGTCGTCGGTGGTATCGACATAAATGCCCCGCATCAACTGGGTGAGCTTGCGCGTCCCCGCCAGATAGTGGCTGCGGGTCTTGTCGATGGTCTCGCCGACGAGATGAAGGGGCATGATCTATAACTTTTACGTGTTTCAAATACGCAAAAGTTAACATCACCAAAGAGAAGAGGCAAGAGATTTCTAACCTTTCCGTATTTGAAATACGTGAAAGTTAAAATACTGAGTGTTCCAGAGTTGTTCTAAAACTTGTTGGCGCCGGGAGAACGGCACATGGACACAGCGCTTTACGGGTCAGCGGACCGGGAACCATGGGTGGCGCCTTCCCGGGCAGTGTGGTTCTGCTACTTTGCTCAACCCCCCGGAGACGGACGACGCATGTCGTCGCCCTGGGGCGCTGTTACCCTAGATTCATGCCCGAGTTGCCCGACATCAGCGTCTACATCGAGCGCCTGGCGGCCAAGGTGCAAGGGGCCGCGCTGCAACGCGTAAAGGTGGCCAACCCCTTCGTCTTGCGCACCGCGGTGCCGGCCATCACCGCAGCCGAAGGCTGGCGGGTAACGGGCGTCGAGCGCCTGGGAAAGCGCGTGGTCATTGAGCTGGAAGAAGAGCTCTTCCTCGTCATCCACCTCATGGTCGCCGGCCGCCTGCGCTGGCGCGACGCGAAGGCCAAGCCGTTGGGCCGGCAAATCCTGCTGGCCCTGGAGTTCGACACCGGCACGCTGTCGCTCACCGAGGCTGGCACGCAACGCCGCGCCAGCCTGCACTTGGTGCACGGCCGCGATGCGCTGGCGGCGCTGGACCCGGGCGGTTTGGACGTGCTGGCCGCCACGGCCACCGAATTCACGCAACGCCTGAAGCGCGCGAACCACACGCTCAAGCGCGCCTTGACAGACCCGCATTTGTTCGGCGGCATCGGCAATGCCTATTCAGACGAAATCTTGCACCGCGCGCGCTTGTCACCAACAGGCTTAACGCAATCGTTAACCGATGCCGCCGCGCAGGCACTGCACGAAGCCGCTTGCACCGTGCTGAAGGAATGGACGAACCGGCTGCACGAGCAGGCCGGTGACTGGCCCGAGAAAGTCACCGCCTTTCACCCCGAGATGGCGGTGCACGGCCGCTTCGGCCTGCCCTGCCCGGTGTGCGGCGCCAAGGTGGCGCGCATCGTCCACGCCAGCAACGAAACCAACTACTGCCCGCGTTGCCAGACGGGCGGGCGCCTGTTGGCAGACCGCGCCTTGTCGCGGCTGCTGAAGGCGAGCTGGCCGAAGAACATCGACAAGTGAGCGGGCGGTATCGCCCAGTGCTCCCCGCGGGTGCAGGCATGGCGACTCGCCATCGCGCCGCGCCGCGTGCCGCAGGCCAGCCCCATGCTCGCGCCGCGGCATCCACCGCGCAACCGTGCCAACACATGAGTCGCCAAACCTTGATCGCCTTTGCCCTGGCCAGCAGCCTGACCGCCTGCGTGGTGGTGCCGGTGGACCCACGCACCGGCCTGCCCTACCCGCACGCGCCGGTGTCGCCACACACGCACACGCAAACGCAGCCGGTGCTGGCCGCACCCGCAGCGCCGCTGGCCAGCACCATCGGCGTGCGCCTGTACCCGTTGAACGACATTGCCGGCGCCAGCGGCATGCTCAACGCCACGGTGGTGGACCACCATTCCGGCAAGGGCAGCTTCAGCCTCAATTACCGCGGCGACACTTTGCAAGGCGAAGCCACGCGCGTGGATGGCGGCTACGCTGCCTTCGGCCGCTTGCACGACGACGTGCTGGGCCGCAGCCCACGCGCCTTCAGCGGCCAGCGCGGCATTGCCAACGCGGTGGGCCCGCGCGGCGTGAATGCGCAGTGCGAATACGTGATCAGCGGCCCGGCGCGCGGCACCGGCGTGTGCCTGTTCTCGGACGGTGCGCGCTATCAGATGCACTTTGGTGTTTGACCGCAGCACAGCGCGCCGGGAGGCTTCAGGCCTTCAGGAATTCCGCCTTGCCGCCCAGCCAGCGCGCCACCTGGGCGCTGGCAGCGGCAGGGTGCTCGGCCAGCAGGCGCGGGGCCAGTTCGCGTGCGCATTGCAGCAAGGCGTTGTCTTGGCCCAGATCGGCAAAGCGCAGCAGCGCATCGCCACTTTGCCGCGCACCCATGAATTCGCCGGGGCCGCGGATGTGCAGGTCGCGCCGGGCGATTTCGAAGCCATCATTCGTTTCGGCCATGGCCTTGAGCCGCTCTTTGCCGGTTTGCGAAAGCGGCGCGGTGTACAGCAGCACGCAGGCGCTGGCCACCGCGCCGCGCCCCACGCGGCCGCGCAGTTGGTGCAACTGGCTCAGGCCGAAGCGCTCGGCATGCTCGACCACCATCAGGCTGGCGTTGGGCACGTCGACGCCGACTTCGATCACCGTGGTGCACACCAGCAGCGCCATCTCGCCGCTGTGAAACAAGCTCATCACCGCGGCCTTTTCAGCGCCTTTCATTCGCCCATGCAGCAGGCCCACCACGCGGCCTGGCAAGGTGGCGCTCAACTGCGCATGGGCTTCGGTGGCGTTTTGCAGGTCGAGGTGTTCGCTTTCTTCCACCAGCGGGCAGACCCAGTACACCTGCCGGCCACCTGCCACTTCATCGCGAATGCGGCCGATCACCTCATCCCTGCGGTTATCGGCGAACACTTTCGTCAACACCGGCGTGCGCCCGGGCGGCAGCTCGTCGATGGTGCTCACCGCCAGGTCGGCAAAGTAGCTCATGGCCAGGGTGCGCGGAATGGGCGTGGCGCTCATCATCAGCAGGTGCGGCTCCAGCGCTTGCTCATCGAGTTTTGCGCGCAGGGCCAGGCGCTGCGCCACGCCGAAGCGGTGCTGTTCGTCCACCACCGCCAAGCCGAGTTTGGCAAACACCACGTCTTGCTGGATGACGGCGTGCGTTCCCACCACCAGCGCAGCTTCGCCGCTGGCCACCTGCTCGATCATCCTGGCGCGGCCCTTGCCCTTGCGGCTGCCGGTGAGCCAGGCCACGGTGATGCCCAGCGGCGCCAGCCACAACACGAGCTTGCGGAAATGCTGCTCGGCCAGGATCTCGGTGGGCGCCATCAGCGCGCATTGCCAGCCGGCGTCGATGGCACGGCAGGCGGCCAGCGCCGCCACCACGGTCTTGCCCGAGCCCACATCACCTTGCAGCAGGCGGTTCATGGGGTGGGTGCGCGCCAGGTCGGCATCGATCTCGGCGTTCACCCGCATTTGCGCGTGCGTGAGCGTGAACGGTAGCGCGGCCTGGAAGCGCGCATGCAGCCCGCCGTTAAGCGCCGGCAGCGATGGTGCGCTCAACAAGGCGCGTTCATGTTGCGACTGGGCCTGCGCGAGCTGCTGGGCGAGCAGTTCGTCGAACTTCAAGCGCTGCCAGGCCGGGTGCGAGCGGTCTTCCAGCTCGCCCAGGGGCAGCGCGGGGGGCGGCTGGTGCAGCAGGTGCAGGGCTTCTTTGAGCAGCGGCAGGCCTGCGGGCACGCTGCCGGCGGGCAAGATTTCTTCCAGCGGCGCGCGCGCCAACGCCGACGCCACGGCCTTGCGCACGTAGGCCTGCGGCAGTTGCGCGCTGGCCGGGTACACCGGCGTCAGCGTGACCGGCAGCGCCGCGCCCTCGCTCACCACCTTGTACGCCGGGTGCACCATCTCGCGGCCCAGGAAGCCGCCGCGCAACTCGCCGCGCACGCGCACGCGCGCCCCTGGGGCCAGTGCCTTTTGCTGGCTGGGGTAGAAGTTCAGGAAGCGCAAGTGCAGTTCACCCGACGCATCGGCCACGCGCACCAGCAACTGCCGGCGCGAGCGCGCTTCGACGTGGGCCTGGCGCACCACGCCTTCGACCTGAACGATTTGCCCCTCGTGGGCCTGGCTGATCAGCGTCAACCGCGTTTCATCTTCATAGCGCAGCGGCAGGTGCAAGGCCAGGTCGATGTCGCGCAGCAGGCCCAGGCGCTCCATGGCGCGCTGCGGCGCAGATTTCACGCGGGGGGCTTCTGGCATGTCCTCGATTATCTGGACGTGTCAGGCTGAATAGGACAATCCCAAGCATGCATACCACTCGCCGCCAGGCCCTCAGCCTGGCCACCGCCGCAGCCCTGCTGGCCGCCACACCTGCCCAGCCTGCGTGGGATCTCCCGCCGCTGGACAAGGTGCTGAACTACCAGCCCAAGCTGCCGCTGCAGGTGTTCACCGCCGACGGCGTGGAAATTGCCCAGTTTGGCGCCGAGCGGCGGCAGTTCGTGCCCATCGCCAGGATCCCGAAATTGATGCAGGACGCGGTGATCGCCGTGGAAGACGCGCGCTTTCGCCAGCACGGTGGCATCGACCCAAAAGGCATGGCGCGCGCCCTGCTGGCGCTGCTCACCGGCGGGCGGCGGCAGGGTGCGTCGACCATCACGCAGCAAATCGCACGCACCATGCTGCTGACGCACCAGTTCACGCTGGAGCGCAAGACCAAGGAGATCATGCTGGCGCTGAAGATCGAAGAAAGCTTGAGCAAGGATCGCATCCTCGAGCTGTACATGAACGAGATCTTCCTGGGCCAGCGCGCCTACGGCTTTGCGGCGGCGGCGCAAACCTACTTCGGCAAGCCGATGGACAAGCTCAGCCTGGCTGAAACCGCGCTGCTGGCCGGGCTGCCGCAGAACCCGTACTACGCCAACCCGGTGGCCAACCTGCCGCGCGCCGTGGCGCGCCAGCGCCTGGTGCTGGGCCGCATGCACGCCACGGGCGTGATCAACGCCGCGCAACTGGCCGCCGCGCGCGCTGAAAAGCTCAGCATCCGCTCAGCCCTGCAGGTGGATGTGCATGCCGAGCATGTGGCCGAAATGGCGCGCCGCGTGGTGGTTGAACGCTTCGGCACCGAGGCCTATGCCAGTGGCATGCGCGTGCACACCTCGCTGCGCGCGGTCGACCAGCGTGCGGCCTGGGCGGCGCTGCGTAAAGGCGTGCTCGATGTCGACCGGCGCGGCCCCTGGCGCGGGCCCGAGGCGCAGGAATCGTTGCCCAACGCCGAAGGCGCCGAGCTTGAACGCGCCGCGGCGCAGGCGCTGAAGGAACACCGCGACGATGAAGCCTTGCGCGTGGCCATCGTCTTGCAGGCCGGCCCCAAGGAGGTGGTGGTGCAGTTGGCCAGCGGCGAGCGCGTGGCCCTCAGCGGCGAGGGCCTGCGCTGGGCATTGCCGGGCCTGTCGGCCAAGGCCAAGGCACCGCTGCTTATCAAGCGCGGCGCGGTGGTGCGCGTTGTGCAGCGCGGCAGCACCTGGGCCATTTCGCAATGGCCGCAAGTGGAAGCTGGCCTGGTGGCGCTCGACCCTGCCACGGGCCGCGTGCGCGCGCTGGTGGGCGGGTTTGA
Source organism: Burkholderiales bacterium (assembly GCA_043756905.1). Classification (GTDB taxonomy): domain Bacteria; phylum Pseudomonadota; class Gammaproteobacteria; order Burkholderiales; family Burkholderiaceae_C; genus Rubrivivax. The sequence goes on from JAYUQE010000441.1 coordinate 8,552, forward strand.
TTTCACGCGCCAGCCGTTCAACCACGTCACCCAGGCCTGGCGCCAACCGGGCTCGAGCTTCAAGCCGTTCGTCTATTCGGCCGCGCTCGAACATGGCGTGATGCCGGCCACGCTGGTGGACGATGTGCCTTTCACTGGCGCCAACGGCTGGGCGCCGCAGAACAGCGACGGCGTGTACGACGGGCCGCTGTCGCTGCGCCAAGCCTTGGCCAAGTCGAAGAACATGGTCAGCATCCGGTTAACGCAAACGTTAGGCGTGGGCGTGGTGCGCGATTGGGCCGAGCGCTTCGGCCTGGAAGCCGCGCGCCAGCCCGACAACCTGACCCTGGCCCTGGGTGCCGGCAGCACCACGCCGATGCAAATGGCGCGCGCCTACGCCACCTTGGCCAACGGCGGCTGGCGCCCCGACCCGGTGCTGGTGGAGCGCATCACCGACGCCCAGGGCAAGGTGCTGTTCGAGGCGCCGCCCCCCGCACCGCTGAGTGAAGAACTGCGTGTGCTGCCGGCGCGCAACGTGTTCGTCGTCAACAGCCTGCTCAATGACGTGACGCGCGTGGGCACGGCGGCGCGCGCGCAGGCGCAATTGCGGCGCAGCGATGTGTACGGCAAGACCGGCACCACGAATGACGCGGTCGACGCCTGGTTCGCCGGCTTCCACCAAAGCGTAGCCGCCGTGGTGTGGGTGGGCCATGACGAGCCGCGCAGCCTGGGTGAGCGCGAAAGCGGCGGCGGCTCGGCGCTGCCGATCTGGATCGACTACATGGCCGCGGCGCTCAAGGGCCTGCCCCTGGCCGGGCCCGGCGCGCCGCCACCTGGCGTGCATCGCGTGGGCGACGATTGGCTATACGACGAATGGGCCGCCGGGGGCTGGGTGGCGCGCATCGCCGCCGAGGCGCCGCCGCTGCGTGTGGGCGTGCCGGCAGGTGCAGCGCCGGCGAGTGCAGCGCTGGCGCCCGCGCCGGCGGCGTCCGTGCCGCAATGATGGGCACGGCGCTGACCCTGGCAGACTTCGATTTCGAGCTGCCGCCGCAGCTCATTGCGCAAACCCCCAGCGCGCAGCGCAGCGCCTCGCGCTTGCTCGACGGCCGCGCCAGCACGCCGATGGATTGCGTGTTCAACGAACTGCCCGCCCTGCTGCAACCCGGCGATTTGCTGGTGCTGAACAACACCCGTGTCATCAAGGCCCGGTTGTTCGGCACCAAGGCCAGTGGCGGCGCGCTGGAAGTGCTGGTCGAGCGCGTGCTGCCGGGCCATGAAGTGCAGGCCCATGTGCGTTGCAGTAAGGCCCCGCGCGCCGGCGCGACGCTGCGCCTGGCCGGCGCCTTCAACGCCGAGGTGCTGGGCCGCTGCGGGCCAGACAACACCTTGTTCCACCTGCGCTTCCCGGCCGACCCGCTGGCGCTGCTGCAGGCCCACGGCCATGTGCCGCTGCCGCCGTACATCACCCATGCGGATGACCACGACGACGAAGCCCGCTACCAGACCGTGTTTGCGCAGCACCCCGGCGCCGTGGCAGCGCCCACCGCGGCGCTGCATTTCGATGACGCCGTGCTCGCCGCGTTGCGCGAACGTGGCGTGGCCACGGCGTTCGTCACCCTGCACGTGGGCGCTGGCACTTTCCAGCCGGTGCGGGTGTCACACATCGCCCAGCACCGCATGCACAGCGAATGGTTCGAGGTGAATGCGGCCACGGTGGCGGCCATCGAACGCACGCGTGCTGCGGGCGGGCGTGTCGTGGCTGCCGGCACCACCAGCGTGCGCGCGCTCGAATCGGCCGCGGCCGGCGGCAGTTTGCGGGCGCAGAGCGGCGACACCGCGATCTTCATCACGCCGGGCTTTGAGTTCCGCGTGGTCGACTTGCTCATCACCAACTTCCACCTGCCGCGCAGCACCTTGTTGATGCTGGTCAGCGCCTTGGCCGGGCATGAACACATGCGGGCGCTGTACCGCCACGCGATTGACCAGCGCTACCGCTTCTACAGCTACGGCGACGCCATGTTGCTGCGCACCGCCGGGCGCTGAAAGCGCCGCTTTGTCGCCGATCGGCACCGTACTGCGCCGCCCGTACTGCGCCGCCCGTACTGCGCCGCTACCGTGCTGCATCCGAGGGCGCTGTGAGCGCCGCGGCGCCATGCCCGAACCGAACCGTCGTCAACCCGACCCAACCTGCCGCAGCGCTTGCTCGCACATGTGCGGCGGCGGCTGTTTGCGCTGCCGCTGCGCCGCCGGCTGGCCCTGTTGATCACGGTGTGTGCCGGCCTGACGGCCACGCCGTGCATGCTCACCGTGGCCGCCACCGGGCTGTGGCTGGAAACCGGCCACGCTCGCGATGAAACCGTTGAAGTCGCGCGCACCTTGCCGTACGCCCCGCAAGACCCGGTGGCCTTTGCACACGGCCCGGACATTGCCGCGGCCTTGTCGACCCTGCGCGCGCGAGCACATCACCGACGCCTGGGCCTACAGCGCCGCCGGCGACCTGCTGGGTCGCTACGGCGCGACATCTGAAGGCCCACCAACCCAGGGCGAAGGCGGTGTGTGGCAAGGCCACATGCTGGCGCGCGAGCCGATCATGGTGGACGGCCAGCGCGTCGGTCGAGTGGTGGTGTTGAACGATTTGAGCAGCCTGTGGCGTTCAGTCGGCGTGGCGCTGGCGTCGGTGCCGCTGGGCAGCCTGCTGGCCTTGCTGGTGTCGGTGGGCCTGGCGCGCAAGATCGCGCGCAGCATCTCGCGGCCGATTTCACGCTTGGCACGCACCGCCAGTGCCATCGCCAGCGACCAGGATTATTCACAACGCCTGCCGCGCGGCGGTGCCGACGAAGTGGGCGCCGCCGTGAACGCTTTCAACACCATGTTGGACGCGCTGCAACAGCAAAGCAACGCCCTGCACGAGCTGCGCGTGGCCGACCGCACCGGCGCGCTGCGGCTGGAAGAGGAAAGCGCCGAGGCGGCCTCGCTGGCCAAGAGCAGCTTTCTGTCGAACATGAGCCACGAGCTGCGCACGCCGCTGAATGCGGTGATCGGCGCGGCCCAGTTGCTCGACGACCAGGGCATGGCCGACCAGCGCCAGTCCGAACTCGTGCTGGCCATCCGCGACAGCGGCACCCGTCTTCTCGGCCACCGCGGCCGTGCCGGCGCGCGTGAAAGGCCTGAACCTGGCCTGCATCGTGGCGCCCGATGTGGCTGAATGGCGCCACGGGGATGCGCTGCGCCTGCGCCAGGTGTTGCTCAACTTGCTGGGCAACGCGATCAAGTTCACCGCGGCGGGCGAGGTGGTGCTCAGCGTGCAAGCCGGCGCGCAGGCTGATGTGCAGCCCGATGCCGTGCACATCAGCGTGCGCGACAGCGGCAGCGGCAATTCAGCCCACGCCGTGGCGCAAATTTTCGAGCCCTTCCGCCAGGCCGACAGCAGCACCACGCGGCCCTATGGCGGCAGCGGCCTGGGGCTGTCCATTTCGCGCCGGCTGGCCCACGCCATGGGCGGGCAACTCACGCTGTGCGCCGCGCCTGCGGCGGGCTCGCAATTCGATCTTGAACTGCCCCTGCCGCCGGCCGTTCGCGCCGCCGTGCCGGCACCGGCCTTGCACCATGCGGTGGTGTTCTTCGAGCCGCACGAGCCCAGCGCCAGCGCCCTGAGCGCGCTGCTGCACCGCCTGGGCTGCCAGGCCACACGCTGCACCACCAGCGCCGGCCTGCCTGGCCGCGGGCATGAACGACTTCCTCACCAAACCCGTGCTGGCCGCCAACCAGCATGCCGCCGTGCGGCGCTGGGTGGGTAAACAAGAGCCGGGCGCGCGCCACGCGCCCGACAGCCAGTTGGCGCCCGCCGCCGGCGCTGTAGGGCACCCGGAAAAAAGGAGGCCCGCGGCGACAATCGCCGCCATGCTGACATTCGAACTGCTGGCCCAGGAAGGCCTGGCCCGGCGCGGCCGCCTCAGGCTGAACCACGGCGTGGTGGCCACGCCCGTTTTCATGCCGGTGGGCACCTACGGCACGGTGAAGGGGGTGGCGCCGCAATCGCTGCTCGACATGGGCGCCCAGATCATCCTGGGCAACACCTTCCACCTGTGGCTGCGCCCTGGTTTGGACGTGCTGGCCGCATTCCAGGGCCTGCACGGCTTTGAAGCCTGGCAGCGGCCCATCCTCACCGATTCAGGCGGCTTCCAGGTCTGGTCGCTCGGCGCGATGCGAAAGATCAGCGAAGAAGGCGTGCGCTTTGCCTCACCCGTGAATGGCGACAAGCTTTTTCTAACGCCCGAGGTGAGCATGCAGGTGCAAACCGCATTGGGCTCGGATATCGCGATGCAGTTCGACGAATGCACGCCGTATGCCACCGACGGGCGCCTTACGAGCGAAGACGAAGCGCGCCGGTCGATGCAGCTCAGCCTGCGCTGGGCCGCGCGCAGCCGCGCCGAATTTACTCGGCTAGACAACCCCAATGCGCTGTTCGGCATCGTGCAAGGCGGCATGTTTGAAGGCTTGCGTGAAGAGTCGTTGCAGCGCCTGGTCGAGCTCGATCTGCCCGGCTACGCCGTGGGCGGCGTCAGCGTGGGCGAGCCCAAGGAAGAGATGCAGCGCATCGTGGCCCACACGCCGCAGCGCCTGCCCGCCAACAAGCCGCGCTACCTGATGGGCGTGGGCACACCCGAAGACCTGGTGCACGGCGTGGCCCATGGCGTGGACATGTTCGACTGCGTCATGCCCACGCGCAACGCCCGCAACGGCCACCTGTTCACGCGCTTTGGCGATCTGAAAATTCGCAACGCCCGCCACAAGTGCGACCCCGCGCCGGTCGACCCCACTTGCGCCTGCCCGTGCTGCCGCCAGTTCAGCCGCGCCTACTTGCACCACCTGGATCGCTGCGGCGAAATGCTGGGCCCCATGCTGGCCAGCGTGCACAACCTGCACTACTACCTGAACCTGATGCACGAAGTGCGCGAAGCCATCGAACAGCAGCGCTTTGCGGCGTTTGTGCAGCAGTTTGGGTTTGAGCGCGGGCAAGGCATTTAAGGGCTAACCGCTCCGGTCTCCCTAGCTTGAAGCCAATCACCCCGCAGCTGGGGGGCAAGGATTTGGCGCGAACGAACCAGAATGAATTCAACTCCTGCGTGCGCGGGGTACCGGTGCGGCTGAATTCATGTCGCTACAAGCCGGCAGTTGTTCAACTCCAGGAGCCCCCTTGAAGCACCATTCGACCCTTTCCGGCGCCGTGGCGCTGCTTCTTGCGGGCGCGGCCAACGCGGCCACCTATGCGCCGCCCAGCGTCAGCGCCAGCATGGATGTAGGGCAGACCCTGGTTTTCAATGGCGTGGTCACGTTGCCTTCCGGCGGTGCCTCGCAGGTTGACGTGTTCTTCCTGATCGACGACACCGGCAGCATGGGCAGCATCATCAACAACGCCAAAACCGGCGCCGCAGCCATCATGAACGCCTTGCCGGCCGCTTACCGCTACGGCGTGGCCAGCTATGACGGCGACCCGAGTGAAGGCGTGTCCGCCGCCAATGCATTCAATCGCCGCACCGACCTCACCCTGAACCGCACCACGATCCAAAACGGCCTCAATGCCATCTCCGCGGGGGGTGGTGGTGACTTCCCCGAGGCCGGCTACTACGCGCTCAAGCAGACCGCTGACACGTCTTCCTGGGCTGCCGCGTCGCAGCGCCTGGTCGTGCAGTTCGGTGACGCCCCGTCGCACAACGAAACGGTGAACAAGGGGCAGGTGATATCCGCATTGGGCGCCGTGGGCGCCAAGCTGATTGCCTTCAACAACGACGCCGCGGGCGCCGGAATGGACAGCAGGTATGGCAGCGAGCCCGCGGGCAGCCGCCAGGCGAGCGACATCGTGGCCGCGGTGGGCGGCAAGGTGATCAACAACTTCGCTTCCCTTTCCGCGGCCGAGTTTGCCGCCGCCGTGGCGGCCGAAATCACCTCGGCCACCAGCTTTCTCGACCTGGTCTTCGGCCATACCTTTGGCGGCAGCGGCCTGGGCGTTTCCATCGCCTGTACCGATGCGCTGGGTTGCAGCAATGTTGCAGCCGGCGCGGCGCGCAGCTTTGCGGTGACGGTGAACGCGGTCGCCTCGGGCAGCTACAACTTCGACCTGTTCACCCGTGGCCTGAGCGATGTGCAGCCCTATGCCATCAACGTGGGCGGCGCCATCGACCCCGTGCCCGAGCCCGAGACCTATGCCCTGATGCTGGCCGGCCTGGGCGCCGTGGGCCTGGCGGCGCGGCGCCGGCGTGCCAAGGCGGCCTGAATTGGGCGCGACATGAACAGTGGCCGGGGGGGCTGGTTTGTGGCCAGCCCCGTCGTTTGTCTTTCGAGTGAGCTAGGGGATGCACGGGAAGCTTGTGGATCACTAGCGTTAAGTGGTTTTCTTTTAGGAGGTATTTCCATGAAGGCACTTCATATTGCAGTTCTGGCAGCAGGTTTGTTCGGTGCGGCTCAGGCTGGGGCCGCGCCCGTCATCTGGACCAACTGGACCAGCGGCACCGCCGGCGCCACGGGTTCGGCCGCTGGCGCCATCGACCTGGGCCCGGCGGGCGCTGACGCCAGCGACATTGCCGTCAGTTAAGGTGGCGAGATTCAGTTCATCCAGACCGCGCCGGCCACCAACTACTGGACCGGCCCCAACACCACCTACCAAAGCGCGCTGGTCGACAACCGCCCGGGCAACACCGACATCATTGCCCTGTCGCGCGCCACCTCCAAGACCTTGACCTTCTCGCAAGCGGTGGACAACCTGTACTTCGCCGTGGTCAGCTTGAACGGCAACGGCTACTCGTTCAATGAAGACTTCGAGATCGTCAGCTTCGGCCCCGGCTTCTGGGGCAACGGCACCTTGACCAAGCAGCTTGTGGGCAGCGAGTTCCGCCTGATCGGTTCAGGCGAGCCGCATGGCGTGATCCGCTTCAACCGCGCGGTCAGCTCGATCACCTGGTCCAGTCTGACCAACGAAAACTGGAACGGCTTCACGGTGGGCACCTACGGCCTGGCGCCGCCGCCGGTAGACCTGCCGCCGGTGGACCCGCCGACCACGCCGGCCATTCCCGAACCTTCCACCTATGCCTTGATGGCCTTGGGCCTGGCAGCGCTGGCGGGCGTGGCGCGCCGGCGCAAGAACAAGGCGTGAACCAGGCGTGAAAGCGCTGCGCTTGCGGCTCTACACGGGCCGCAAGCGCACCACCGGGCGCGTCGGCTTGCGCCGCGCTACTTCTTCGAACCCTGCGCCGGTGAACATCGACAGCCTGCCGAACCACAGGTCTTCATCGTTGCTGCGTTCGGCCTTGTCCACCGGGTAGGCTTCGAGCAGCTTGATGCCTTGGTGCCTGGCCCAGGCCACGGTGCTTTGCAACAAGGCCGTGGCCACGCCCTGGCCACGGTGGGCCTGAGGCACGACGAAGCAGACGATTGACCACACCGGCGCGTCGTCCACCGGCTTCATGACCGGCGAGCGCGCCAGCTTGGCGTATTGCGCGCGCCGTGCCACCGACACCCAACCCATGGGCGTGGCGCCGCGGTAGCCGATCAGGCCGGTGGGCTCGCCGGCATCCACCAAGGCTTTGAAACGATTGCGGTTGTGCTGCGCGGCCGGGGTGCCCGGGTCAGGACATTCGCTGCGCCCGCTTTGCCGGTAATACATGCACCAGCAGCCGCGCGCCACCGAGCAGCCGCGGGCACTGAACAGGGTTTCCAGGTCGGCGAAACGTTCCGGGGTGAGTGGGTGCAGGGTCAGCTTCATGGGCGCTCCCATGGGCAGCAAAAAATGTCAGGTGCAGGCAGATGTTTGGCCGGCCTGGCGCGCCCGCAGCGCGCGGGCAATCTGCGTGGCCAGGGCCCGCACGGCGCGGGCGTGGCCCTGGGCCAGGGCCGGTGCACCCTCGGCCACGGTTTCGCGCAGCCGGGTGGCGCAGGTCATGCCGGAGCCCGCCGTGGCCGGCACCGGTGCCAGCGTCCACACCGCTTCCAGCGTGGCATGCACGCCGGCCTGGCTTTCGAACTGCGTCACGTCCACCTGGATGCGCCAGGTGGGCGACGCGCTGGCCTGGTTCTGCTCCACGGCCCCGGCCTGCGCCGCCAGGCCCTGCAACAGGGCGGCGCGCAACTCGTCGCGCAGTGGCGCGGCCCAGCGTTCCTGTTCCAGCGTCAGCAAGCTGCCGTCAGCCTGGCGCAGCAGCCACTGCGGCTGGTCCACCTGCACCGGCACGGTCACCGGGCCCAGCGCAACCACCAGGGCGGGCGCTGCCGGCAGGCCGCTGCCGCCAGCTTGCAGCAGGGTGTGCAGCCGGGTCGTGGCAGGCGTGGCGCACGCTGCCAAGGCGCACAGCACGCTGCACGCGACGACGCCAGGCCAGCTTCGCATCAAGGTTTGCATCACGGTGCCTTTGCTGGGGCGGAAGGTGTGCCCAGGGTGGCAGGCGCCTTGGGCAGCGGTGGGTCTGCCGGCACGCCGCGCAGCAGCGATTCGGGGTGGCGTTGCAGCGAATCGGTGAGCGCACGCAACGATTGCGCCGCGCGCTGGAAGTCGAGCAGCGCTTGTTCGAGCTGGCGTTGCACCGGCGCGCGTTCGTCCAGCATCTGCCGATCCAGCCGCTCGAACGCGCCTTGCGCGCCGCTCAGCGCGCGCTGCGCTTCGACCAGCGTCTTGCGCGCGTCGGGTTCAAGCTGCTGCATCAGGCCCTGCGCAGCGGCCAGGGTGCGCTGCGCTTCGTTGAGCGTGTTTTGGGCGTCTGGCGTCACGGCCGCAAGGGTGCTCTTGGCTTGCTTCAAGGTGGCCGCCAACTCATTGGCGATCTCATCGAGCGGCAGCTTGCCGATGCGGGCCAGGATGTCGTCCACCCGGCCCTGCAGCTCGCTCAGCGTGCCGGGCACGCTGGGCAGGGTGATGCGGTCGCCACCGCTGCTTTGCTGCAACGGCACGCGCGCCGCCTTGGGGTGGAAGGCCAGCGCCACATAGAGCTGCCCGGTGAGCAGGTTGCCGGTGCGCAGTTGCGCGCGCAAGCCGTTGTCGACCAGCTTTTGCAGCATCGCCACCTCGGCTTGCGGGCCGTTCGCGCCGGCCGGCAGCATCGCCGCGCGCACAGCGCCCAGGCGTTGCGGGTACAGGTCGGCGAGCACCTGCACCGGGTAACGGCCGGCCTCGTATTGCAGGCTGACCTGCGACACCTTGCCGACCTCCACACCCAGGAAGTCGATCGGCGCGCCGGGGCTCAGGCCACGCAGGGAACCGTCGAACACCATGCGCACCGGCAACGGTGTGCCGCTGGGCAGGGCCAACGCGGCTTTGCGGTCGTCGAACAACTGGAAAACGCTGCCGCTGGCGGCCGGCTCCGCCTTGCCGGAGCCGGGCAGGTTCTCAAAGGTGATGCCGCCGGCCAGCAAGGTGGCCACTGTCTGCGTGTTCACGGTCAGGCCGTTGGCGTCGACACTCAGGTCGATGCCGCTGGCGTTCCAGAAGCGCGCGCTGGGCGTCACCAGGCGCTGGTTGGGTGCTTCGATGAAGATCTTCACCAGCAGCTCGTCCTTGCCGGCGTCCAGCGCATAACCCACCACGCGGCCGACGCGGGTGCGGCGGTACAGCACGGGCGAGCCGACATCCAGCGAGCCCAGGTCATCGGCGCGCAGCACAAAGCTGGCGCCGGGCTCGCCGCGCAGCACATAGGGCGGCGCTTCCAGGCCCAGGAAGCTGCCGCGTGGCACCGCGGACGTGCCGGCGTCCAGCCCGATGTAGGCGCCCGACAGCAGCGTGCCTAGGCCGCTCACTCCACCGGCGCCGACGCGCGGACGCACGACCCAGAACGCGGTGTCTTCCACCGCCAGAGTGGCCGCCGAGCGTTCGAGCTGCACCGTGGCCACCACGCGCTGGCGGTTTTCGCGCAACTGCACCTTCTGCACCCGCCCGACCACCACTTCCTTGTAGCGCACCTCGGTCTTGCCGGGCTCCAGGCCTTCGGCGGTGCGGAATTCGATCTCGATGCGCGGGCCGGTTTCGAGGTAACTGCGAACGATGAGCGAGGCGCCGATGGCCAGCGCAGCCAGCGGCACCAGCCACACCAGCGACAAGCGCGGGCGGCGGTTGCGCACGATGCGCGGTGCGGGGGGCTCAGGTGCTGTGGCGGGTGTGGCTGAAGTGGCTGGTGAGGCGGGTGCCACGGCAGGGCTGCCGTCGGGTTCGGTTGCGCTCATGAAGCGGGAGTGTCGCGCCAGATCAGCCGGGCATCAAAACTCTCGGTGGCCAGCATCGTCAACACCACCACGGCGGAAAAGGCCAGCAGCCCGGCGCCGGCCGCGGCGCTGGCCACGTTGCCGAAGCGCACCATGCCGGCCAGCAGCAGCACCACGTACACATCCAGCATCGACCAATGGCCCACGGCTTCAATCAGGCCGAAGACGCGGGCGCGCTCCAGGCGCCGCCAGGCCGGCGTGAACTGCGCGCTGAAGGCCAGCAACGCCAGGGCGCCGATCTTCAGCAGCGGCACAGCGATGCTGGCCAGGAAGACGATCACGGCCAGGGTGAACGCACCGTCGTGCCATAGCTCGACGATGCCGCCGATCAGCGTGTGCGTGCTTTCGCGGAACGCCGAGGTGGTGCTCATCACCGGCAGCACATTGGCCGGTACGTACAGGACGGCGGCGGCCAGCAAGTAGGCCCAGGTGCGTTGCAGGCTGTACGGCTTGGTGGCGTGCAGCAGGTGGCCGCAGCGCAGGCAGGCCAGTTCGGTGTGCGGCGTGGCATGGGCCAGGCCGCAGCAATCGCAGCCCAGGTGGTAGATGGTTGTTTCACTGTTCACGGCTCGTGCCACCACAAATGCCGCAGACCGGCAGAGTCGATGGCCGCCATCAACAGCGTCAGCGCTCCCAATGCAAACAGCCCCGGCTCGGGGGAGGCCTCGGCCAGCGCGGCGATTCGCACCAGGGCCAGCAGCGCCGACACGGTGAGCACTTCCAGCGTGTTCCAGCGCGACATGGCATGCAGCATGCGCAGGCACAGCGCGGCGCCGGGCGGGCGCCACCCGGCGGCCAGCGGCGCCAGCAGGTACAGGCGCAGGCCAATGAACACCGCTGGCGCCACCAGCGCCGTGAGCGTGGCCACCGCGGCGATGAGCATGTCACCCTGCTCCCAGGCATGGACGATGGCCTGCGGGAAGGTGGTGTGGTGGCGGCTGCTGCCCAGGCGGATGTCGATCAGGTCGGCGGTGTTGGCGATGACGAACACCACCGCAGCGGCCACCGTCAGCGCCAGCAGCGCCTGCGCATCGAGCCGGTGGCCGCGGCCCAGCACGGCGTCGCAGCGCATGCACCGCGCCACCGCGCGGCGTGGCAGCGGTTGCCAGCGGTGGGCCTGGCCGCAGCGTTCGCAAACGGCCAGCGTGTCCAGCGGCGACGCTTCTTCTTGATGCATGGTGCGGTGATGCGAGCAGGGCGCGGCGTGTTGAGGTGGCTGTGCCAAGGCAGGGGTCACGCGCATTGTGCCGGGGGCGCATGTTGGTAAGAATCACCAGCCATGTCCACCCCCAAGCCACACCCACTGATCAACCCGGCCAAGTGGGTGGCCGCCCTGGCCTGCCTGGCCGCCCTGTGCCTGCCCATCAACGGCCGCGCCCAACCCGACGCCGCCGCGGCGCTGCGCACCAGCTTCGACACGCTGCGCCCGCAGCTTGAACGCAATGCCTTTGGCCGCCCGTTGCACCTGCAATCGGTGGAGGAGCGCGGCCGCCTCAAGGGCGAAGTGCACGCCCGCGTGGCGCAACCCTTCGAAGTACTGAGCAAGGCCCTGGGCAGTGCGGCGCAGTGGTGCGATGTGCTGATCCTGCACCTGAATGTCAAGCAGTGTCGCAGTGCCGGCGCCAGCCAGCTCAGCATGCGTGCCGGGCGCAAGTTCGACCAGCCGTTGAGCGAGGCGCACCCGCTCGATTTCACCTGGAACCTGGTGGAGCAGCGCCCCGACTACTTTGAGGTGAACATGGTGTCGCCCAGCGGGCCGTTCGGCACCAGCGACTACCGCATCGAACTGGCCGCCGTGCCGCTCGATGGCAAGAGCAGCTTCCTGCGCATGTCTTACGCCTACAGCCACGGCCTGGCCGCGCGCATGGCGATGCAGGCCTACCTGGCCACGGCCGGCGCCAGCAAGGTCGGCTTCACGGCGCTGGGCAAGCGCGCCGACGGCACGACCGAATTCATCGGCGGCCTGCGTGGCGTGCTGGAACGCAACACCATGCGCTACTACCTGGCCATCGAAGCCTACTTGGCCAGCGCCACCTTGCCCGGCGCACAACAGCAGGAACGGCGCATTGCCGATTGGTTCGATGCCACCGAACGCCATGCGCTGCAATTGCGCGAGATGGAGCGCAACGACTACATCGACATGAAGCGCAAGGAGATTGCGCGCCAGCGCGAAGCGCCTTGAGGGCTTGGCCGCGCGCGGCAGAATCGGGTGCATGCCTGATGCACCCCAACGCACCGGACAACCCGATGAGCCCCGCCCGGCCGCCCGGCCGCCCGAAGGGGCTCGCACCGCAGTGCGCAGCACGGAGGTTTCCCCGTGACCCCCGCCCGGCCGCCCGAAGGGGCTCGCACCGCAGTGCGCAGCACGGAAGTTGCCTGATGAGCCCGCCGGGCCGCCCCAAGGCGAATACCGCAGTGCGCAGCGCGGAGGTTGCCTGATGAGCTGGCCCGAGTTGCTCGCGCTCGTGTACGCGCACATCGACGACACCCTGGCCTCGCCGTGGCGCATCCTGGCCTACCTGGCCGCACTGGTGGGTGCGGCGCTGGTGGTGGCCGGCGCCTTCGTGCGCACCATGATCCCGCTGCGTTGGCTGGCGGTGGCCGGCAACGTCGCCTTCCTGGCATTCGGCATCCTGCACCCTTCGCCCACCACAGTGTTGGTGGCCACTGTGCTGTTGCCGATCAACCTGTACCGCGCGCGCGAAATGATGAAGCTTACCCAGCGCGTGCGCGCTGCCGCACGCGACAGCGACCAGTCCGGCATGTGGCTCAAGCCGTACATGAAGGCGAAGAAGTTCCGCACCGGCCAGGTGCTGTTCCGCAAGGGCGAGCTGGCCGATCACTTGTACCTGCTGGCCGACGGGCAGTTGGAGGTGGTGGAGATCAACCGCGAAATCTCGCCCGGGCGCATCTTCGGCGAGATCGCCCTGTTTTCACCGGCCAAGCGGCGCACCAACACGGTTCGTTGCGTGGCCGACAGCACCGTGCTGACGATCGATGAAGGCACGGTGATGCAACTGTTCTTTCAGAACCCGTCGTTCGGCTTTCACCTCATCCGCCTGGTGGCCGGGCGGTTGTCGGAAGACATCGAGCGCCTGGCTAAAAAGAGCTGACGGGCAACGGCTGATGGCTGAAGGTTCAAGGGCGCAGCGCGGCCAGCCGCTCGCGCACGCGGGCCACGGCGGCGGCGTCGCCCAAGGCGGCATGCACCTCCAGCGCGCGCTCCAGGTGCTCGCGCGCGGGCGCGGCCTGGCCCAGTGCGGCGTGGGCATCGGCCAGCGCCAGCAGGTCGGCCGCCACCGCCTGGGCGCGGCCCAGGCGGCGGTGAAGCGCCAGCGCCTGCGCCAACGCCGTGACGGCCAGGCTCGGCTGCGCCGCCGCCAGCCGTGCGCGCCCCAGCACATTCAGCGCATGGCCCTGCTCAGCCGCCTGTCCGCTGGCCGCGGCCAGCACGGCGGCCGGCTCGGCCAGGGTGGTGGCCAGAGTCGAGTCGCCGGCGTGCAGCGCCAGGTGGGCGCGCAGGCTGACCATGGCCGCGGCGTGGTCGCAGGGTTTGGCGCAATCGCGTTCGGCCAGGCCGGCGTACTGCGCCGCCCCCGCGGCATCCCCTTCGTCCAGCGCCAGCAAGGCGCGCCGCGCAGCGGCCTTGGCGGCCACGCCGGCACCGAAACGGTCACGCCCTTGCAACAGCGGCGCCAGCGCTTCGCGCGCCGCATTGAAGTCCTTCAACTGGCCGTTCACCCAGGCCAGGTTGAGCAAGGCGGTGGCGATCTGGCCATCGTCTTGCACCGCCTGGGCGTTGCGCAGCGCCTGCGCGGTCAGCGTACGGGCCTGCGGCAACTGGCCGCGCTCGACGGCGCGCGCCGCGCCCTGCAAGGCGGCCTGCGTGCGTTCATGCGCGGCGCTCGGTGGTGGTGCCGGGGTGCTGCACGCAGCCAGGGCAGCCACCGCAACGGCGGCCGCCAGCCGCTTCCACCAAACGTTAACGCGGCGGGCTGCGCAGGGCCTGGGCATCATGGCTTTCTATCGGCAACTCGGCGCCCGGCGGCGCGGGCAACAGGGCGCGCGCCGGCCACGAGCCCTTCACGCCTTGCACCAGTTCGCGCGCGTCGTCCATCACCGGCGCGGCGCTGCGCAACACGCCGGGCAGCACCTCGGCCGCCGCGCTGCTGATGGCGCGCGTGTCGCGCGCCACCGCGTTCAGGTTTTCCAGCGTCTCGCCGCTGCGTGCCATCAGGCCCGGTAAGCCGGTGTTGAGCACGTTCAGGCTGCTGTTAACTTGGTCGAGGAGGCTCGAAATCTTGGCCACCGACTGCTGGCCCTGGCCGAGCAGGCCCTGGCCCTGGCCCAGCAAGCCCTGCGCCTGCTGGGCAATGCCGTTCAACTGGCCGCGCGCCGCGGCCGTCAAGGCGTGCATCTCGGCCGCGGCCTTGGCCAGCTCGCCCGACGCGGTGGCGGCGTTTTGGAGCACGTCCTGCACATCGCCCTGGCGTGCGCGCAACGCGCCGGTGAGCTGCTTGAAGTCGTCCAGGATCGGCAGCAAGCGGCCGCGCAGTTCATCGGCCATTTCGGTCATCGTGCCGCGGCTGTGAAAGCCCAGTTGCGGGTTGGCCGGGTCCAGCGGCTGGATCGCGCTGCCCGGCTTGACTTCAAGTACCGCCGGGCGCAACTGTTCGCGCACCAGCAGCACCTGGGCATCAGCGCGCAGGGCAGCGGCATGCGTGGCCTGGATGCGCAGATCGATGCGCACTTTCTGGTCGGTCTGCAAAGCGATGGCGTGAACCTCGCCGATGCGCACGCCGCTCATGCGCACGTGCGTGCCCGGCGCCAGGCTGGCGCCGGAATCGGCCAGCACGTAGATCCGGGTCATGCGCTCGAAGGCACCGTTGCGCCAGGCAATTGCCGCGGCCAGCGCCACGGCCAAGGCGATGCCGCCCAGCAGCACGGCCCACAGCAGGCGGCGCGACAGCGCCGGGCTGGTGTCAAACGGGGCAGGTGTGTTCACGGGCGGGTTCACAAAAAGCGCATGCCCACGAACAACACCTGGGTTGCCAGCACCACCAGCACGCTGCTCACACCCGCGGCCACCGCGGCCTTGGGCACCGCGGCCAGCGACCATTGCGCGCTCAGGC